>DCDC01000027.1 GCA_002316225.1 Firmicutes bacterium UBA1065
TGATCGGAGACGGAGCCCTGACGGGAGGGATGGCCCTTGAGGCACTGAACGATGCCGGAAGGAGCAATACCAAGCTTTTGATAATATTAAACGATAATGAAATGTCCATATCCAAAAATGTTGGAGGAATATCCCGCTACCTGAGCAGGATAAGAACCAGCAAGGGATATTTGTCTACCAAGAAGGATGTGGATAAACTTCTCAGCAGGACCCCTGTTGGAAAACAGATTAAATCGGTTTTAAAGAGGGCAAAGGACGGTATTAAGCAGATAGTTGTTCCCGGAATGCTCTTTGAGGAGCTGGGACTTACATACATGGGGCCGGTCGACGGCCACAATATTAATGAAATTATTGAATACCTTGAAACCGCAAAGTATTTGGAAGGACCCATCCTGATCCATGTCATCACCAAAAAGGGCAAGGGATACAAGTTTGCGGAAGAAAGGCCCGATGAATTCCATGGGGTTTCATCCTTTAACCTTGAAACGGGAGAAGCCTTGAATAGTTCATCAGAGTCCTTTTCCGATTACTTCGGCTTAAAAATGTGCGAAATCGCCGAAAAGAATGAAAATGTAACGGCAATAACGGCAGCCATGACCGATGGGACCGGACTAAAGATTTTTGCAGAAAGATTTCCGAACAGGATCTTCGATGCGGGTATAGCAGAACAGCATGCCGTGACCATGGCCGCAGGACTTGCAGTAAGAGGAATTATTCCCGTAGTTGCAATATATTCATCATTTCTTCAAAGGGCTTATGACCAGATCATCCATGATGTGGCCCTTCAAAACCTTCACGTTATTTTTGCTGTGGACAGGGCAGGCCTGGTAGGAAATGACGGAGAAACCCATCAGGGTGTTTTTGACGAAGGGTTTTTAAGCATGATACCCAACATGACTGTGCTTGCTCCAGTCGATTACAGGGAATTCGGCAATATGCTTGAATTTGCCGTTTCATACTCCGGGCCTGTTGCTATCAGGTACCCAAGAGGCAGCATGAAGGGAAACATCAAAAACAGCCAGACTGACATTAATTTAGGCAAGGGGTATATAGTAGAAGAAGGGGAAGACATAACAATTGCCGCAGCCGGGAAAATGGTGGATACGGCCCTTAAAACCAGGGAGATTCTAAAAGAGAAAAATATTAGTGCGGAAATTATCAATCTCAGGTTTATTAAACCTTTGGACCAGGACCTAATTCTCAGGTCAGTCAATAAAACAAAATCACTGGTTGTAATTGATGAGGCACCAATATTTGCTTCTTACGCCCCAAATATAATAACCATGCTCCCAAAGGATGTCGAGGTGCTCATAAAAACTTTACCCGATAAATTTATCAAACAAGGCTCGATAGACGAGCTTTTGAGAGAAAATAAATTAGACGCAGATTCAACAGCTGCGGATATAATTAAATGGAGGGTGAAATGAAGCCGATAATAGGAGTAACAGTTGATAAAATTATAAGCGACGGTTATTGTTATGAGAGGATTAATGAATATAACCTAAAAGCTTTAATTTTATCAGGTGCAATACCCCTAATGCTGCCGATTACGGGAGAGGATGACTTGATCGACGCATACATAGAAATTGTTAACGGCCTCTTATTCAGCGGGGGGAATGATATTAGTCCCCTCATATTCGGGGAAGACCCAATTAGAGAAGTAAAGGTTATTGATTACGACAGGGATGATTTTGAAATTAAGTTATTTAAGAAAGCTGCCTCAAAAAACATGCCCATACTGGGAATCTGCAGGGGGTCCCAGGTAATTAACGTGGCGGCTGGCGGTTCATTGTATCAGGACATCTATGTTCAAAAAGATGGGACAAGGGGTCATAAACCGGAATTTGAATCGGCATGGTACCCCCATCACAGGGTCAGCATAACAAGGGATTCAATTTTATACAATATTTTACAGACTGAAGAAATAAGTGTAAATTCATACCACCACCAGGCTGTAAAAGACCTTGCTCAAGGGTACAGGGTATCGGCCCTGTCAAAAGACGGCATAATTGAAGCCATAGAATCGGTCAATCACTCCTTTATAGTGGGAGTTCAGTGGCATCCTGAAATGATGATAGAAAAATATCCTGTCTTTTTAAGAATATTTGAAGCCTTGGTGGAGGCTGCGTCAAAGAAATAATTATTCATAAATTAACAGGAAAATGTATTATTTAACTATTGAAATTATGAGGATTTTCATTTATATTATAGTTACCTGAACAATGTTACTCACTATCAAAGATAAAGGGGATTTAAGATGAATAGGGTTGAGATAGTAATCGGAGAAAAAAAGTATAATGTAAAAACTGATGAAAGTCCCGAATATGTGAAAAAAATCGAGTCTGTCATAAACGATCAAATCAATATAATAGCCAATCAAAACAAACGTTTTAATGATATAGACAAATTAATCTTAGCTTCCTTTGTCATCGTTGACAGGTATCTGAAGCTTTCTGACGAATTTGTGGAATATAAAAAAGATATGTATGAAGAAATACAGGTTTTAAAGGAAGCAAAAGAAGCCGCCGAAAGGGAAAAAGAAGAAGCCGTAAACAAGGCCGCAGATGCCGTAATCGAAAAAGAAAGAATAAAGGAAAAACTCCTGGCCAGGGATAATGACAGGGAGTATTTAAGTTCTCAGATTACAAAACTCCAGGAAAAAATTAGTGAGCAAGACCAGCAGCTTTTGAAGAGTGAAATCCTCATCAATGAATTAAAATCAAAGAATGAAGAGTTAATGGAAGAAAATGAAGAACTGACCAGGGAAAGAGAAAACTTTACAAAAGAAATAAACTTCATGAACAACACCAAGGCAAGCTTAAACGGAAGGATTTCAAAACTTCAGTTGAAGCTGAACGAAAAGGAGCAGGAAATAATCAAGCTTGAAAAAACCATCAAGGAGCTGAAGAGTGTTGTCGAAGACAAATCATTCATTGGCTCCAAAGATAAGGATATAGATTCCTTGATAAATAAAATAGATTTGTTGCAAAACAAGCTTAACGAACAGGATGAGGCCTTGGCTTCCAAGGAAAAATTAATAAATGAATTAAAAAATAATGTGGAGACATTAAAAGAAAGATTTGAAACTGTAAATGATGAGAAGGAAAAGTATTTGGAAGAGCTCTTAATAGTTACCAGCGACAAGGAAAGCCTCATAAACAGCATAAACCAGCTGCAGGAAAAGCTAAACAGAAAGGAAGCGGAAAACTTCCAGAACAGGTTGGAAATCGGCCAGCTGAGAAAGGAAAATGCGGAGCTTATGGAGCTCTTGGAAGAGGAAACGGCAAAATGATAATCGGGGACATTCCTCATGAGGTGTGTCCCCATACCTTATATGAACGCACCTGCGTTCTTTTTTAAAAGAGGAGAAGCTATGAAGGTAGAGTTACTGGCACCGGCAGGAAGCCTTGAATCTTTTTATGCTGCGGTAAACAGCGGGGCAGATTCGGTATATTTAGGGGGAAAGTTGTTTAACGCAAGGAATTATGCACGGAATTTCGATGAGGAAGAAATGAAACATATAGTCAAATATGCCCATAATAAGGGTGTGAAGGTATATGTGACCATGAACACGGTATTAAAGGATATCGAAATTACTGATGCATTAAACTATGCGGCCTTTTTATATGAAAATGATGTGGATGCCTTGATTGTTCAAGATTTGGGCTTTTTGCATTTATTAAACAAATATCTTCCGGATTTTCCGGTTAACATAAGCACCCAGGCTGTCGTCTATGATGAATTCGGGGTTAAGTTTTTTGTAGATTTTGGGGCAAAAAAAGTGATCATGGCAAGGGAACTGTCCATAGAGGAGCTAAAAGAGGCGGCAAAAAATACAAAGACCGATTTGGAAGTTTTCATTCATGGAGCCCTTTGCACCTGCTATTCCGGTCAATGCTACATGTCAAGTTTTCTTGGAGGGAGGAGCGGCAACCGGGGGAAATGTGCCCAGCCCTGCAGGTTGGACTACACTTTTTACGAAAAGGAAACAAAATCGGAAATTGAAGACTTAAGCAGGACCCCCATCCTGAGCTTAAAAGATTTCATTGCGGGGGAAAGCATATATGAACTTATTGAAGCAGGGATAAGAACCTTTAAAATTGAAGGCCGGATGAAGGGGCCCGCATATACCTCTGCAGCGGTGGAATACTACAGGAAAATTATCGATAATTATTACTCCGGCGCCAAAAGGGACACCGGGTCTTTAAAAGAAAAGGCCATGGCAACCTTCTCAAGGGGTTATACGAACGGGTATTTAAAGCCTTCAGTGAATGATGTCATGTATGCAGGGATAAGCTCTGGAGAAAAAGGAGAAAATATTGAGGAAATAGAAGAAGAGGTAAAAGACAAGGCCCAGGAGTACTCAAAGTACAGG
This sequence comes from Firmicutes bacterium UBA1065, assembly GCA_002316225.1. Classification (GTDB taxonomy): domain Bacteria; phylum Bacillota; class Clostridia; order Tissierellales; family Sedimentibacteraceae; genus Sedimentibacter. The sequence continues at coordinate 4,376 of DCDC01000027.1, forward strand.
CGAAATAAAATAGATTTCAGCATCGAGCTAAGGATCGGCAAGCCGGCCATACTAAAAATCTCTGACGGTATAAATACCCTTGAGGTAAAGAGCAGGGAAGCATGCGAATCCAGCATAAAAAACTTTGTTACGGATGAAATAATCATTGAGCAGTTGTCAAAGCTTGGGAATACCATATATGAATTAAGGAACTTGAAAATTGAAAAAGACCAGGGAGTGTTTATCAGAAAAAGCACTTTGAACCAATTAAGGCGGGATGCTGCGGAGCTTCTATTCGAAAAATGCGGCAGGTTTTATAGCAGAAAAGCAGTTAAGCCCTTTACTTATCAGGATATTTTTTCTGTAAAGAATAAAGAAAGAAAAAATCCAGAAATAAGCCTTAAAATAAACAGCCTTAATGATTTAAAGCATATTGATAAAGGAAAGGTAAGCCGTTTATACGTTCCTTATTATCTTGATATAGAAGAGATAAAAGATATTGAGATTGAAGAAAAATATTTATGGCTACCGGGCATTTTAACAAGGGCAGACTATAATGTTCTGGAGCAGAATCTTAAAAGATACGAAGAAATATTTGATGGTGTATGCGTAAACAACCCTGGATGTTTTTATTATTTTAAGGAAAAGACCGGTCTTAAACTTCACTGCGGTCCCTTTTTCAACATTATAAACACCTTTTCGGCTGAAATGCTGAGGGAGAAGGGGGCAGAGAGCTTTACATTTTCGGTGGAAACCAATATAAGGGATATGGAAAGCATGACCAAGCACACAGCCTTAAGGTCAGAAATCCTGGCTCATGGGTATGTCCAGCTCATGGTGATGAAAAATTGTCCCATGTCAATGCTTAAGAACTGTAAAAACCTTATGGATTGTGAAAAATGCGGTTACAGGGACAAGTACCAGTTAAAGGACAGGAAGGGAGTACGTTTCAATATGGAAAGGCAAAACAAACTCACTTACATATACAACAGCGTGCCCCTTACCATTATTGGGATAGCTAAGGATTTTGTTGATAAAAACATAGATTATTTTTTAATCGATACAAAGTACCTGGAAGATACGGAAGAGGTGATTGACGTCCTTTATAGGGAAATAAGGGGGTTAAAAGCTGATTATCTTTTGGAGGAAAATAAATTTACGAGAGGACATTATTTGAAAAATATACTATGATTTGTAAACAAAGCGACTCATTTGTCATCCTGAGCGACTCATTCGTCATCCTGAGCGACTCATTTGTCATCCTGAGCGAAGCGAAGGATCCCATGGGATTCATCAGCCTAAAACCCTCAGAATGACAAAAATCAAAAATTACGAAAGGGAAAAAATGAAGCAAAAATCTAAATCAGTTTTGGAATTTGATAAAATAATTGAAAAGGTTGCCGGGTTTGCCGAAACAAATATGGGAAAAGATGAAGTTTACAAGCTGGATACCTCCCACAGCCTTGAGGGAGTAAGATTCAAGCAAAAACAAACAGCCCAGGCCCTTTCCATAATAATAGAAAAAGGATCACCTCCCTTGGGAGGAATTCATGATATAAAGGACTATGTGAAAAGAGGGGCTGCGGGAGGAATTATATCCATGCGGGGTCTTTTGAACTGTGCCGATACCCTTAGGGCAGCAAGGCTAATAAAAAACTATGTCCTTTTGAACAATGACGACAGGCATTATGATTTGCTTGAAGACATGTGCCAAGGTATATATGCCGACAAGGACATTGAGGAAAGAATATATTCGATAATAATAAGCGAAGAAGAAATTGCCGATGATGCCAGCCCGGAGCTTAAGCGCATCAGAAGGGAAATTCAAATAAAGAGCAATGCCATAAAAAATAAAATAAATTCTCTGGTAAGTTCTCCTTCCATGCAGAAATACCTCCAGGAAGCTATTGTTACCATGCGAAATGACAGGTATGTAATCCCCGTAAGAAAGGAATACAGGAGCATGGTTAAGGGCATAATCCATGACCAGTCGGCAACAGGCTCAACCCTCTTTATAGAGCCTATGGCTATAGTGGAAATGACCAATGATATTGCTAACTTAAAGATTGAAGAAAAAAAAGAAATCGACCGCATACTCTTGGAACTCAGCCTGATGATAGGGGACATAAGCGAAGAAATGATTAATAATCAAGAGATATTAAGGGAGCTTGACTTTATTTTTGCCAAGGGAAAGTATGCCATAAGCATAAACGGTATTGAGCCCAAGGTAAATGACAGGGGCTACATAAAGATTAAAAAGGGAAGGCATCCCCTCATACCGCCGGAATCGGTAGTGCCCATCGATGCAGTCTTAGGGGACGAATACAGGACCCTTATAATTACAGGACCCAATACCGGAGGAAAAACCGTATCCCTTAAGACTCTGGGTCTCTTCACCCTCATGGGTATGGCAGGTCTTCATCTTCCTGCCGAATACGGGACCGAAATATCAGTATTCAGCGCAGTATATGCCGATATAGGGGATGAGCAGAGCATTGAACAAAGCCTGAGCACCTTTTCCTCCCATATGACAAATATCGTGAAAATATTGAAAGAGGTGGATGAAAGGTCCTTTGTGCTTTTTGATGAGCTTGGAGCCGGAACGGACCCCACGGAAGGGGCAGCCCTGGCAATTGCTATACTTGATACCCTCCATGAAAGAAGGATCGTGACAGCTGCAACCACCCATTACGCAGAACTTAAACTGTATGCCCTTACAACCGAGGGAGTCATAAACGGAAGCGTCGAATTTGATGTTGAAACCTTAAGTCCCACCTACAAGCTTTTAATCGGGGTTCCCGGAAAATCCAATGCCTTTGAAATATCAAAAAAATTAGGGCTTCAGCAGGAAATCATAGATAAGGCAAAGCAATACATGGAATCCGACAAGATTGAATTTGAAGATGCCTTAAAGCAAATCGAAGAAAACCGGGTATACATTGAAGAAAAGAAGCAGGAAATTGACAGGCTGGAACAAGAAAGCAGGAAAAAACACGGGGACTTTTTGGCCAGGGAAAGAAAAGCCCTTGAAAGAAGCGAAAAAATCATTGATGACGCCAATTATGAAGCCAGAAAAATAATTGAGAATGCCAAAAAAGAAGCTGCTGAAATCATAAAAGAATTAAGAAAATTAAATCTTGAAATGGACAAGGACAAAAACCGCCGCGCCAATGAACTGAGGCAGCTTTTAAATAAAAAAACCAAGGAATTATCCGAAAATATTTACAGGGACCAAATTGCGGAAGATGATGCTCTTGATACTGAAACACCCTTAAAAACAGGGGATGCGGTACTTGTAAAAAGCTTGAATCAAAAAGGTTATATTGTTTCGGATGTGGACGATTCCCAGAATGTAACCGTACAAATAGGCCTGATTAAAACAAAGGTAAAAAAATCAGACCTGATAAAAATAAAATCCGATGAGGAGACGAAACAAAAAGACAGCACCCACAGGATGGTTAAATTAAAGACTTCATCAATTAATCCCAAGATAGATTTAAGGGGCTACAACCTGGATGAAGCCCTGCTGGAACTTGACAAATACCTGGATGATGCCTTCATGTCAAATTTAAACGAGGTCCAGGTAATTCACGGCAAGGGTACTGGTGTCTTAAGAGAAGGGATAACCCAGTTTTTGAAAAAACACAAGCATGTTAAGGAAGCAAGGTTAGGTACCTTCAACGAAGGAGGAGACGGGGTCACTATAGTTAAATTTAAATGATTGAGGAGCAAATATGGAAAGAAAGGTAAAGAGTTTAAATTGTCCCTTATGCGGTAAAGCTATGGAAGAAGGATATGTTCATTCCAGAAAGCAAATTTTGTGGTCCGAAGATGATAAGCCCAGATTGTTTGACTTCTATGACGAGAATTTGGTGACAATGCCCATAAGGAGGGCAAACAAGGTTCCCGGGCTGAGATGCAAGGAATGCAAAATTGCATTGTTTGAGTATGAATAATTACATATTCGCTTGTCATCCTGAGCGAAAGCGAAGGATACCAATGTTTCAATGAGATTCTTCGGGCTTGCGCCCTCAGAATGACGCAATAGTTGTCATCCTGAGCGAAGCGAAGGATCCCATGTCATCCTGACCCAGTGAAGGATCCCGGCTAAGCCCTCAGAATGACATTAATTCGAATAAATTTAAACAATTATTTATTTACATACAATACTTCTAATAGTAAAATAACATAAAATTTAGAAGAATTGTCACGAATAAGGGAGGAAATATGGAAAGAGAGATAGTAAGGCTGGATATGGACAGGGATTTTGCCGCCTTTGAAGAATTGTCGGTAATCTCTTTCGGCCAGGCAACTAATTGCAATAAGGAAATGTATGAATGGCTCTTCGATATGAACCCATATAATAAATCCGGAAATATGATGTATCTTTTAAAGGAAGGGGATAAGGTTATTGCCTGTGACGGACTTTTGCCAAACGAGCTCTATGTAAACGGAAAAGTCCTCTTGGCTGCTCACTCCGTAAAGTCCATGACCCATCCGGATTATAAAAGGCAGGGCATATTCAGAAAAATGACGGAAAACTCCTGTGAGAGAGGGAAACAGGACGGGGTGGACGTGGTAATAGGCCTGGCAAATGACCAGTCTTATCCTGCCTATCAAAGATTCGGCTGGCCCACTCTTTTTGAAAAGGAAGTATACGTAAAACCCATACTGATTAACAATATACTCAGAAGAAGAATTAAAATAGGCTTTTTGGCAGACCTGGGAAACTTAATCTTTGCTACCTTCATGAAAATCAAGTTAAAAGGACAGCTGGATAAGGAAATAGAATATGAGATACTTGATAAGGTTCCGGAAGAAATACAGCAATGCTGGGACAAATTTAAATCCAAATACAGGGTTCTTTTGGTAAGGGATTACAAATACCTGAATTACAGGTACAATGAAAGACCGGACGTTGATTATGTGACCCTGCTTGCAAGGCATAAGGGCCAAATAATCGGTTTTGCCATACTTCACAACGCGGTCGCCAACGGGTCAAAAATGACATCTGCCGTTGAATTTTTCACGGACCCCACAAACGAAAGATACATAAAAGCCCTGGCAAACGGCCTGGCCAAATATTGCTATGACAACAAGCTTGAATACGCGGTTGTCGGAACGGGCCATTACGGCGAGTACAGGAAGGTTCTTCTAAGCAACGGTTTCATGGTAACCCGTAAGCCTCCCAAGAACAATATGATGATTGCCAACATTCTTTCTGACAGGGTCACCCTGGATGAAATAATTGGCCATGATAAATGGCATATAACTCAGGGAGACGGGGAAACGGAATTAGACCTGTAGTGCACCTGTTTTTTGGCTAAGTTTTCAAAATAATAGTAAAATACGCCCAAGACTCCCCTGTAGCTTTTCTTCCAGGGCTTGTTTCTTCCACAGTAGTGAATTATTGAAGTGTTGTGGGCAATCCACCTCATGTCTTTCCTGTTGGCCAGGTTCTTGGGATTGGCATTGTAAAGAGCCAGGTACCTGTCGCTCAGGTTGTACACCATGGCGTCAAGGGGAATTGTTTTGTGGGCATAAACCCCGTTTAAAACATCCTGGTCGGGAAGAACCAGCAAGAGTTTTTTATTATTTATATATTCATATACTTCTTCAATACTTTGGTTTTTCCTGAGTTCTTTTAAATTTATAAGCAAGACCCCGGAGTTTATGTAGGTGCTTTCCACCGGCATATTGAGTCTAATCGCATTTATTTTTTTAAGTCTTTTATTTTTTACATGAGAGGCTGCAGCAAAAAAATTGCTGCCCATATCGAGCTTGTACAATTCTTCAATGCTGTTAATCACGACAATGTCAGGATCAAGATAGAGGATACGGTCCAATTCTTCCGGCAGGTATTGGGCGGCAAAAATCCGGTAGTACATTTCTTTGGGATACCTTTCAGTGACAGGGGCTCCTTCAAATATGCTTTCCGGAACTTTTATGTCTATAATATTACACATGCTGCAATCTATACTCCTGTTAATTAAGTCAAAGTCTTCTTCACTCAGGGAGGAATGGGCTATATAGACATCAAATTTAACCCTGGGATTTGACCTGGTGAGGGATGTGAGCATTACCGCCAACTGCTTTATATAATTAGAGTTTAAAGTAACCAAGATATTCAAGATAAATCACCTTTCCATCATTGAAATCGTGCCGCTGATATATATTATATTAATAAAAAAAATGAATGCAAGGTGATTAAAAATAATAAAAATATCCGCTCACGGTTTCGGACAC
>DCDC01000180.1 GCA_002316225.1 Firmicutes bacterium UBA1065
GCTCTGCTCTCCACCACACGGGGAGACTTGTGCGGTAGCAGGGCAGTTAACAGAGAGTAAGAATTATTAAAACCTAAATTAATGAATCTTGATTTGCTACGAATAGAAATTTTTTCTCTAGCATTTTATTCTATTGGGCTACACGCTCAAAGGTATAATCAAAAATCTCCAATTCGTGTTTAAAAAGTTTTTCAATTTGTTCCTTTTGTTTTTGGTTATAGTATTGACTATAATGATTTTTACGATGTCTTGGTTTGTTTTTTAAGTGTGGCGGGCTTCCCAGCTGAACACCAAGTAGGCTTTCTAAAGCGCTTATCCCTTCGTTAAGGTTTTCGTAACTTAGATAAATATCACAAATCGGCTTTCCTTCTTTATCAAAGTAAAACCTTGAGTTGGTCCACGATTTGTCAAAGTATTTGATAAAATTACTGAACGAGGCAAGCACAAAAATCATTTTTATTCTATGCCGTAAAGGTTTATATCGCACAATTGCAAAAGGGTTCCTTAATATTTTAACGATATTCCTTCTTATACCGGGCCATAATCGAGCCTTTTCCCAGTGATATCTGGAAACCACCATATCCCAAGGGTTTCGAACTATGGTAACCTTAAGGTATTCGTACCAAACCTTATCCCCAACTCTTTTCTTAATATCATTTGCCGACATGTGGTTTTCAAATCCTTTATGGTTTCGGGGTTGGTATTCGTAGTAATCACCGTCAAACCGATCATTAAAAGAGGATAAAGGAGTTAAAACATCATTGGGCCCGCATATTTTACTTAGCATCAGCTCTACGCTCGAGCTGGCTGTTTTGGCCGGCTTTATAAAAATAAACTTATGCTTATGCGAAACTATCATTAACCTCCAGCGGCATCATCACACGTTAAAAACTATACTAAAATACTAAAAACATTCGTATCTGCATCATCAGCCCCAGTGGGCTTAACCAAGTGTTAGCATCCGGGCTTAAATTATTTGAAAAGTCTTAAATAGTTGTCAAAAACATACACTCTACCTCGTTGACCTCCTGTTACTTCTTTTAGAATATCAATTTTTTCTAAATCTACAATTAATTTATATGCTGAAGGCATTGATATCCCCACTATTTCACTAATTTTTTCTGCATTTATCATTGGACGATTATACAAATAATCAACAACCTTTTTCGCTTTCACCGCTCTACTACCTAATTCTTGAATGCTTGATTCAACCGTTTTTTGTAGTTGAAGGATATTGTCAAATGTTGTTATTCCATTTTTTGCAGTTTCTATTATTCCAACCAAAAAGAACTTAAACCATTGGGAGAGATTGTTATTATTTCTTACCAACATTAAGTTTTCGTAATATAACTTTCTGTTTTTTTCAAAAAAATCAGATAGATACAAGATTGGTTTCTTTAAAATCCCCTTGCTGACTAAGTATAATGGAATAAGCAATCTGCCAACCCTGCCGTTTCCATCAAGGAATGGGTGAATAGTTTCAAACTGATAATGAACAAGGCCAATTTTCAGCAATTCAGGGATGTAAATTTCTTCATTGTAAAGAAACTTTTCAATATCGCTCATTAATTCAGGCACAGCAGTATGAACTGGGGGGATGAAAATAGCATCATTTATGGTTGCTCCACCTATCCAATTCTGACTATTTCTGAATTCCCCTGGTTGTTTTCGTTCTCCCCTAACTCCTTGTAGTAGAACTTTATGGGTTCCACGAATTAATCGTGTAGAAAATGGAAGTTTCTCAAGTTCATTTATTGCCCATTCCATTGCTTTCGTATAATTCTGCACTTCCTCCCAGTCATCCCTTTTATCTAAAGGGATGTCTTCTTTTTCCAATAATGCCTCTTCCATATTAGTTTGAGTTCCTTCAATCCTGCTACTTTGAGTAGCTTCTTTTAGAACGTGCATACTTATAAAGAGGTCAATATTAGGAATATACTTTGAGTACATATCTAACCTGCCTAATTCTCTGTCTGCTTGACTTAGCAGCTGCAACACTTCCATATTGTCAACATGCAATTGCTTGTTGATTAATGTAGGTTGAAAACTTTTATAGTAGCCCTGGCTTATGTACTGTCCAGATTTATATTGCTCCATTTCAATTATTTTAAACAAAGATAACCACTATTTAAGAAAATGCAAAATATCTTAAATAAGATGTTCCTTTATTTAACCTTTCATACGAGGAAGAATTCTGCGTGGTGCAATTGCCTTGCTGCTAACGCCAGTCCGTATTAAAACCTAATCAAAGTAATAATTTACTTCTCTAAAAACGAATACCTGGGGTTTTCTGCTGGCGTAAAATACAATTTCGGGATTCTTTTGTATTCTGGCCATTCCTGGTGAACAATAGCCAAAAATCAGGATAAAAACAAAAAAATGATTAAAGCCTTTACTAAGTTATTTAACTCATTACCAATAATATTCATTAACCTGCTAAGGTTATAGGCCAGGAATACCAATCCTATATCGGCTAAAACCCTTGGCATAAAACGCTTTATCAGCGTATGGTCAAAACCCCATTGTCGCTTTATGGTACCTTAGGGATGTTTTACAATGGCCTGCCGTTGCTTGCTAATTTCCGGGTGCTGGTCTATCATCTTGGCAATACTTGCCACCCCCCGCTGCCTCAAAAATTGCATTCCCTACCTGTCAAGGTAATGGTTCTTTAGCTGCCTCACGTCTCCCGACGTGTGGCAATCTCGTCCGTACCCCCCAACCAGAGCACTCAACACACCCAACTATTAAATTTACAAAGCATAATCATGCCGGATTAGCTTTTTAATAG
>DCDC01000176.1 GCA_002316225.1 Firmicutes bacterium UBA1065
CATATATTCTATACCCCCAACACTTCAAGGGAAGTGTGTAACTGATTTTTAGTTACTGACGAATTATAGCACGGCACTTTTAGTAATGAAACCCTCAATTATTTGTTCAAATGGTAAATGTAACAAATATATTACACAATTATGAACTATAAGTCATATATTACAAACATATTACAATATATAAACAAAATTATGTCATTGCAGGCAAATATTGCGACTCCTTATTGTATATAAATGTTTTGATATGATATAATTAATAAGGGAATGAATGAGTATCGATTGCAGAAATTTCATTATGCATAATAAAAAAAGAAAAGGAGATATTCTATGGTTAATTACAAAGAAATAAAACCTGAACAACTGGACAAAAATATTTTTCAACTGATTAATGACGGCTGGATGCTGATTACAGCAAAAAAAGACGATAAAATAAACACCATGACCGCATCCTGGGGCGGGTTCGGAATCATGTGGAACAAAAAGGTTGCCTATACGGTGATCAGACCCCAAAGGTATACAAAAGAATTTGTCGATGGCTCAGACACCTATTCCTTGTGTTTCTTCGACAAGGAATACAAAAAAACCTTGTCTTATTTAGGCTCTGTTTCTGGCAGGAATGAAGACAAGATAGCAAAAAGCAATTTGACGGTAAATTATATAAATGGGATACCCTGTTTTGAAGAAGCCTACATGGTTATTGTTTGCAGGAAATTATATGCCCAGGAATTCAAGCCCGAGTGCTTTATCATCAAAGACCTGGACAGTGAATACTATCCTAAAAAGGACCACCATACCTTGTATATATCCGAAATAGAAAAGATCTACATAAAAAAATAAGATAGTGTACCCAAAGTGTCATCCTGAGGATTTAGCCCGAAGGATCTTTTGAGATCCTTCGCTGGCGCTCAGGATGACATATAATCCTTGCAAAGCTCAGGATGAAACATAGATTCTTGGCTTAAGCCCAGGATGGCATAAAGCGGTTTGTACATTGTGATACTCAGCGAAAACTAAGAAAAGTTTTTTACAAAATAGAACAATAGCAAATGCAAGGGGTAGGCTATATAAAAACTAATTTGCAGGATTTTGTTCTTCCATCCTTGTTTATCGTTATAGAAGGATATGGGGACTAAGGCAAGGAGGGAGAACTGCTGAATCACGGCCGTCGAGTTTATTGCAAGCATTGTTAATGCCAAAAGAGGGAATTTTCTCTGTTTTGGCATATTTTTTATGTAGTAAAATGCCAGTATATAAATAATGCCTATGAACTGATAATCCGTTTTAAGCAAGGTTGCCAAAGCGGCAGCCAGAAATATTATCAAGGCCTTGTTCATAGATTCAGCTTTTTTATCTATTAAGTATATGGTTGTTAAACCTATGAAGAGGGTAAAAAATATGTTTTGGTGCTCAAAACCTACTTTACCGAAAAAGGCCAGATCAAAAGGTATTTCCGAAATAAAGGCAAATAATAAGAGCCTTGTTCCGTATTTTTTTACATCACTCGTGTGAAAATATCCTTCAACCAATAAAAAAAAATAGATTGGGAAGGCGAGTCTTCCGATTATCCTGTAAAGTATTACATTACTTTGAAAAATTGCCCCGTAATGGTCGATTATCATTGTAATTAGGGCTATAATTTTTAAGACTAAACCGCTCATATTAACTCCAATAGACATATTTTTTTGAGATCCTTCGCTTCGCTCAGGATGACTTAGGGTATAAGTATGACGCTGAAATTCTTCCAAAAGTTCAGGACGACATAAAATTTTGCTGTTTTAATTATATCATTGTCATCAATTAATTCAATAAAAAAAGGCAGTGGGTATTCTGCCTTTTTATTGGAGGTTCAATGTTTATCAGGTTTTATGGTTACAATTAATGGTTTGGGTATATATTAGGAGAGTAAATATTATGAAGCCAACATTTGCAGTATTGAAGCTTTTGGCCTAACTCCCACCATTTTGCTGACGATTTTTCCTTCCTTCATGGCCACCAAGGTGGGTATGGTCATGATTCCGAATGCCGATGCCAATTCCGGCTGTTCATCCACATTTACTTTTCCTATTTTTGCATCTCTTACTTCACTTGCTATTTCATCTATTATCGGTGATATCATCCTGCAGGGTCCGCACCAGGCTGCCCAGAAATCCAAAAGTACAGGCTTATCTGATTTTAATACTTCTTGCTCGAAATTGTCCCTTGTGATATTGACTATATTCATGTTCAATCCTCCCATATTTTATTATGCTAATATTTTACTGCTTTTTAACATCATTACTGTGACTAAGTTACAAATGGGATTCTTCGGGCTAAAGTCCTCAGGATGACAGACCAACTGTCATCCTGAGCGAGGCGAAGGATCTCATGGGATTCTTCGAGTTAAAGCTCTCAGAATGACATTTTGCGGGTTATTTAAAAAAAGACTCTTGTTATACTATCAAGTCACAATTTTTTATAATTTATCATGATATGAATCAATCATCTTTTGGGCATACTAATAAAAAAGGACGGAGAATGAAGCAATGAAATTATTTTTGGACACTGATAAGGGTTTAATTCCCCTTGATAAAGAAATTGTTGAAAAGTATAAATTGGTAGAAGGAAGGAAATCTCCCTTCACCCGCTATTATGTTGTTGGAGAAGAAGGTAGAGGAAAATTCAACCCGGAAAAGGAAACATCAAGTCCAGACCCGGATGAAATGCCTGCCGGAGAAGGGGCAGAAGATGATGAAATCGTAGAATTCTCAGATACGGGAGCAATTCTTTCCCAATCGGAAATCATCGATTTTTCTCATGGAACAGATTCCGAGGAACCATAAATTTTTTTATATTCTTTAAAAAAATATTGACAGTTGAGCAACCATTCAACTATAATATAATCAAACAGTTGAATGGTTGCTCAACTATTATAGGAGGTAAAAATGGCTGCAAAAGAAGATTTATTCTGTGATTGCGAAGTCATACATGGAGATATTGTAGATGCAGTTAAACAGAGGATGCCTGATGAGGAAGATATCTATGATTTGTCGGATTTTTTCAAGGTCCTGGGGGACAGCACAAGAATGAGGATAATATGGGCCCTGGACGAAAGCGAAATGTGCGTGTGCGACATTGCGGTTTTGCTCAACATGACCAAATCGGCCATTTCCCACCAGCTGCGGGCATTAAGAAACGCAAATCTGGTTAAATTCAGGAGGGAAGGAAAAACAGTATATTACTCCCTCAAGGACGACCATGTAAGGGATATTTTCGAAATAGGCATGGAGCATATCAAAGAAAAATACAACAAGACCAAACAAAAGAAATAATGCAAATATCGTTCTGGGAGACAGATGGAGGAAGATATGAAAAAGACTTACAGGTTAAAAGGGTTGGATTGTGCCAACTGCTTGGAAAAGATGGAAAGAAAAATCAGCAAACTTAAAGGAGTTAAGAATGTTACGTCAAACTTCTTTACCGAAAAGATGGTAATTGAAGCTGATGATGTTTTTATGGCCGAAATAGAGGAAGAGGCAGCAAAGATAATAAAAAAACATGAGCCCCAGGTAGTATTTGAAGAGGTATAAGGGGAGAAGTCAATGAAGAAATTAATGGTACGCTTAATAGTCAGTGCAGTATTTTTTGCTTCTGCATTTATGATAAATAACAGTCAGATAAAACTAATAATGTATGCAATCAGTTATGTGATTGCCGGCGGTGATGTGGTTAAAAGGGCTCTTGACAATATAAAAGAGGGAGAAGTTTTTGATGAAAACTTTTTGATGTCCCTTGCTTCAATCGGAGCATTTTTAATAGGAGAAGCTCCCGAGGGTGTTGCAGTAATGCTCTTTTACCAGCTTGGTGAAATGTTTCAAAGCTATGCTGTGGGACAATCCCGAAAATCAATTTCAAATTTGATGGATATAAGGCCTGACTATGCTAACCTGTTAAGGGACGGAGAAATAGTCACCCTATCCCCCGAAGAAGTTCAAATTGGCGATATTATACAGATAAAGGCAGGGGAGAAGATCCCCTTGGACAGCATTGTGACAGAAGGAAATTCAATGCTTGACACTTCAGCTCTAACGGGTGAATCTCTTCCCAGGGAAGTAACGGTTGGAAGTGAGCTTTTAAGCGGCTGCATTAATATGAGCGGTTTACTCTATGCTAAGGTAACCAGGCCTTACAATGAATCCACGGTGAATAAAATTTTGGAATTGGTGGAAAACGCAAGCAGCAGGAAATCCAAATCAGAAAAATTCATAACAAAATTTGCAAGGTATTACACACCTACTGTGGTTGCAATCGCCGCTCTTCTTGCTTTTATTCCCCCCCTTGTCATAAAGGATGCAACCTTTAGTGAATGGATTTACAGGTCACTGGCATTTTTGGTTGTATCCTGTCCATGCGCTTTGGTGATTTCAGTTCCCTTGAGCTTCTTCGGAGGGATAGGGGGAGCATCAAAAAACGGAATTCTTGTAAAAGGGGGCAACTTTTTGGAAGCCATGGCCAAAACTGAAACGGTTGTATTTGATAAAACGGGGACCTTAACCAAGGGTGTTTTCAAGGTGCAGAAAATACATTCCGTGAAGGATGATCCCCGGGAATTGCTGAAACTTGCCGCCTATGCCGAGAATTACTCCAACCACCCCATTTCCCTTTCCTTAAAGGAGGCCTATAAGGAAGAGATAGACAGCCATAAGATATCTGATGTGGAAGAAATCCCGGGACATGGAATTTCTGCCCTTGTTGAGAATGTAAGGGTTTTGGCCGGAAATGACAAATTGATGGAGATGTTCGGTATTCCATACGACAAAGAAACATCCGGGGGAACCGTGGTTCATGTTGCTGCGGACGGTCAATACGCAGGATATATATTGATTGCGGACCAGACAAAGGAGGATGCTGCCCAAGCCGTCAGAGCTTTAAAAGACCAGAATATCAAAGACATAGTGATGCTGACGGGAGACTCCGAGTCAGCAGGCATTACTACAGCTAAAGAATTAGGTATAAATAAAGTTTATGCCCGCTTGTTACCTGCAGACAAGGTTGAAAAGGTGGAAGAATTGATTTCTCAAAAATCAGGAAAGAGTGTTCTGATGTTTGCAGGGGACGGCATAAATGACGCTCCCGTATTGGCAAGGGCTGATGTTGGTGTTGCAATGGGAGGGCTTGGGTCCGATGCCGCAATTGAGGCTGCGGATGTGGTAATCATGACCGATGAGCCCTCTAAGATACCGGCAGCAATCAAGATTTCAAAGAATACCATAAAAATTGCCTACCAGAACATCATATTTGCCATTTCGGTGAAAGTGTTAATATTAATCCTCAGCACCTTTGGCCTCACCAGCTTATGGGCTGCCGTGTTTGCTGATGTGGGTGTGGCCTTCATAGCGGTATTGAATGCCATGAGGGCTTTGACCTACAAACCCCTCCCCTTGTCATGAAAGGGAAATGATGGTATAATAAATCATTCTTATATCTTCATATTTGGGGAGGTTTCTGATGGAGCTTAAAAATTTCAAGGAATTAATAGAAAAGGTCCAAAAACACGATTCAGTAAAGCGGGTAGCCGTTGCAGCAGCCCATGATGAACACACCTTGGAGGCTGTGTTTAAGGCTGCCGGAGACAGGCTGGTTGAACCCGTATTGGTAGGAAATAAGGAAAAAACAGAAGAAATACTAAAAAAACTCAATGTTGAATATGAACCAATCAGTATCATAAACACGGAAAGCGATAAGGAATCGGCAGAAAAAACCGTTGAACTGATACATGAAAACAAGGCAGACTTCATAATGAAAGGAAAGCTCCAGACTGCGGATTTGCTGAAAGCAGTTGTAGACAAAGAAAAGGGCTTAAGGACAGGCAATGTGATTTCACACGTTGCAATTTTGGAAATACCGGCTTACCACAAGCTGCTTGCGGTTACGGACGGGGGCATGGTTATGTACCCCAATGTTGATGAGAAAAAGCAGATACTTGAAAATGCCGTCAATGTATTCCTGGCAATGGGTTATGAATGTCCCAAGGTTGCGGTCCTGGCAGCCGTTGAAACCGTAAATCCCAAAATGCAGGAAACCCTTGACGCCGATACCCTTAAGAAAATGAATCAAGCAGGAGAAATCAAGAACTGTATGGTTGAAGGACCGATTTCATTTGATTTGACCTTCAACAAGGAATCCGCGGAAATTAAGGGTTACTCCAGCCCTGTTACCGGAGAGGCGGATATTTTGCTTGTTCCCAATATAACGACAGGAAATATAATGAGCAAGGCCCTGATAGAAATGGCAGGCGCGACCATGGCAGGCATGGTGGTTGGAGCCAAGGTACCAATAGTTCTGACATCAAGGGGAGCTTCATCTGAGGAAAAGTATTTATCCTTGGTATTATCAGCCTCGGCTGTGAAATAAAAAATAGGGGGACCTTTGGTCCCCTCAGACTGTTGGCAAAGCAAAAAATACATTGTCATTCTGAAGGCGAAGCCTGAAGAATCTTATGTTTCCAATACTGATGAGATCCTTCGCTAAAGCTCAGGATGACATAAGAGGGTTTGTAATTAACCTGGGGGACCTTTGGTCCCCCTTTTTAACTGAACCTGTTTGCCGCTGGCTTTGAAATATTTTTAAGAGCTATTCCGGCATCCCTCTGCAGCTTGGGCTCGACGGAAAGATCCCCTAGGGAAACCATCCCAACAAGGGTGTTGTTTTCAACAATCGGAAGCCTCCTGATCTGATTTTCGCTCATTAATCTTACAGCATCATCAACATCCATATCGGGAGTTCCTACTACAGGATTTGCTGTCATTACTTTTTTTACCTGTATATAACCGTCGTCACCGACAGATACAGCTCTAATGGCAATGTCCCTGTCCGTTATTATTCCTATAACGCTGTTTTGCGCGCATACGGGTATTGAGCCCACATTGTATGTTTTCATCAGTTTCGCTGCTTTTTCAACCGTATCCTCCGCACTTACGCATGCAATTTCCCTTGACATAATGTCTCTTAATTTCAAAATAATCACCTCCGGTTATATGTTTACCTTTATTCTTTCTTGTATACGGACTAAATATTTAATAATTGCTGTTTAAGAGCTTAATTCAATGGGTAATAGTATTAAAACATTAATAGGAGGTTACGTTATGAGTACTGTAAAATGGAACGGAAAAAATTTACTTAAAACCATTGCCGAAAACGAGACATCAGCAACCAAGCTGTACAGGGCTATTGCAAGCGAAGCGAGAATAGGGGAGCAATTCTTTGAAATGCTGGCCAAGGATGAAGAGAGGCACGAAAAGATTTATAATGCATTATTAAGAGAATTTTCGGAAAAAATGGACCTGGAATTAGAGCAGGCCGATGCGGAATATATTGATTTGCTGGTTGAAAGCAATGTTTTGTTTGATGACGAACTTATTGAAAAGGCAAAGAAAATATTCACCAAAGCCCAAATATTCGATATAGCCGAGAGAGCGGAAAGAGATGCGGTTTTGTTTGTAACGGAATTGCAAAGGCTGTATCCTGATTTGGCAAAAGAAGAAATGGCAATAATATTAAAGGAAGAACAAGCCCACTTGAAGAAGGTACTTGAAAGGAAAAAAGAGAGTCAGCCCATGTTCGGAAGAGGCATGTAAGGGTCGGGAAAAAGCATAAAATTACAAATGTGTCCGATGTTTCGGGCACTTTTTTTATTGGCAAGTGAAAGCCTTAAATATGCAAAAAATTTGGGAGAAGAAATCTTGTATGAAGATGTTATATACAATATAATGAAAAAAGAACATTAACCATAAGGGAGCTATGATATGTCGGATAAAAATTGTTTTGTTTCATGGTCCGGGGGCAAGGATTCCTGCCTGGCTTTATATAAGGCAAAGGAAATGGGCTACAAACCCATAAAGCTCTTTACCATGTTTGGTATGGAAGGAATCAGTTCCTCCCACAGGATAAAGGAAGAAATAATAAAAGCCCAGGCTCAGGCCATAGGTATTGATCACCTTATCGGAAAAGCAGCCTATGATGAATATGAAAAGGTATTCGTGTCCATGCTGAAAAGCTTTAAAGACCAGGGTATTAATTACGGTATATTCGGGGACATAGACCTGGATGAACACAGGCAGTGGGAAGAAAGAGTCTGCCGGTCCGCATCAATGGAAGCAGTCCTTCCTCTTTGGAAAAGAAACCGGAAAGACTTGGTAAGGGAATTCATTACACTTGGTTTTAAAGCAAAAATAGTTCTGGTAAACACAAGTATGATGGGAACAAAATTTTTGGGTAAGGATTTAAGCATTAGCTTAATAGATGAAATTGAAAGGGCAGGAGCCGACCCCTGCGGGGAAAACGGCGAATACCATACCTTGGTATATGACGGTCCCTTATTCAAAAAACCCCTGGATATAAGATTCATTCCTGAAATAATTCCAGTCGAGGACAAGTGGGCCCAAATCATGATATACTAAAGATGACATATATGATTATAAAATCTCAATATTTTTATTGAGATTTTTTGTTTATAATGTTAAAATTTGGATATATAAGTAAAGTGATATTATTCTACTCATCTAACAAAATTTATTCAACAAGTCTAT
>DCDC01000193.1 GCA_002316225.1 Firmicutes bacterium UBA1065
TTTTGCGGCGGCGTAAAGGCAGCCGTCCTGAAAGCAGATAAAATACTGACTGAAGAAAAAAAGCTCTACAGCTACGGAGAGATAATCCACAATAAGGATGTGGTTGACAGATTAAAAGAAAAGGGCATGGTTGTCGTGGATGACTTGCCTGAAAACAATGATGCCAAGCTTCTCATAAGAAGCCATGGTGTAGGTAAAGATTTCTATGAAGCCCTGGAAGAAAAAAACATTGAACCGGTAGATGCAACTTGTGTAAAAGTAAAAAAAATACATAAAATAGTTGAAGAATTCAAAAATAACGGTTACAATATAATTATTGTGGGTGATGAATCTCATCCTGAGGTCAAGGGAATAGCAGGCTGGTGCAGAAATGAAGCTCATATAATAAAAAGTCCTGAAGACCTGGAAAAGATAATAGACCCGGACAAAAAGTACTGCCTGGTATGTCAAACAACATTTAATTTGAATACTTTTGAAGAAATATTAAAGACTATCGAAAAAAACAATTATACCAATATTATTGTACATAATACAATATGTGATGCAACGAGGAAAAGACAAGAGGCTTGCCTGGCCCTGGCATCAAAATGCGATGTAATGCTGATAATCGGCGGGAAAAACAGTTCAAACACCAGGAAGCTGTATGAGTTAAGTAAGAACTTGTGTGAAAACACATTCTTGATACAAAATTATAAGGATCTTCCTTATAGTTATATTGAAAAAAATACAATTGTGGGAGTATCCGCAGGAGCTTCGACTCCTGACTGGGTAATTGAGGAGGTTATTTGTATGTTGGAAAACTTAAAGGACAACATGAATGAAATGAACGAAGAGGCAGAAAAGGCTGAAATTATGGAAGAAACTGAAGAAACAAACAAGGTGGAACCTGCAGAAGAAGCTGATAGGGAAGAATCAAAAGAAGAGCAAAAAGAAGAAGTAAAGGAAGCTGCAGAACCGGTTGCTGTTGACCCTGTAGAACCTGAAGCAGCTGAAAAACCCGACACCATGCATGATCTTCTTGAGAATTACGGCGGAGTAGCTGATATCAGAACCGGCGATAAGGTGAAAGGTACAGTAATATACGTAAGTCCTGATGCCGTTTCTGTTAACATCAATTATAAATCAGACGGAATAATTACAAAAGATGAGTTTTCCCTGAAGGATGTATCCGACTTAAGGAATGAAGTGAAAGAAGGAGATGAAATTGAAGCTCTTGTGGCTAAGGTTTCTGACCAGGACGGAAATGTCCTTCTTACAAGAAAGCCATTGGAAGAGCAAAAAATCTGGGATGATTTGGAAGAGCTGAGAATCCGTGGAGAAATTGTTGAAGTTCCCATCGTTGAGGCTTCACAACACGGAATTTACGGAATCTTAAAAGGCATAAAAGGTTTTATTCCCAGAAATCAAATATCAGTAAAAAGAAATGTGGACCCATCGGAATATGTAGGTAAAAATATAAAGGTCCAGGTTTTGGAGACAAAGAATAAAAAAGGCAGAAGGCAATTGGTCTTAACATCCAGGGCCGTTGAAAAGATTGAAAAGGAAGCTAAAGAAAAGGAAGCATGGGAAAACATGCAAGAAGGAGAAATATACGAAGGAACAGTAAAGAATCTTCAGGATTACGGTGCCTTCGTGGAAGTAAACGGCATAGACGGTCTTCTTCACATCAATGAGATAGCATGGACAAGGATTAAACACCCGTCGGAAGTTTTAAAACCCGGCGACAAGATAAACGTTAAGGTAAAAAGCATAGATAAGGAAAACCAGAAACTTTCCCTGAGCTATAAGGCAACTGTAAAAAGCCCATGGGCAAAATTCCTTGATAAATATCAAAAGGGAGATATCGTAACGGGAGTAGTAACCCGTATCGTTGACTTTGGAGCCTTTGTCAAGGTGGATGATGTTGAATGCCTCTTGCACATCAAAGATTTGGACTGGGCAAGAACTGAAAAGGTTACAGATGTTCTCCAGGAAGGACAGGAGGTTACTGCCAAAATACTCAGCATCACAAGGAAGGACAGGAAGGTGGCTCTTGGATTAAAGCAACTGACTGAGCATCCCTTTGATGCTTATGCCAAGACCCTGAATAAGGGGGATATTATACAGGTTGAAGTGACCCGCATACTCCTGGATGGAATACATGTAAATGCCAATGGCAACATTGACTGTTTCATACCGATTTCAAAAGTGTCTACTGAAAAATTAAGAACTCCAGCACAAGTTGTCAAGGTTGGAGAAATAAAAGAAGCAAAAGTTCAAGGCATAGATATGAAAGGTAAAAACCTGAACCTGACATTGATACTGGATGACAAGGGTGAAGATGACAATGACCATGTTTCATACAAACCTGAGGAAGTTAACTTCACCATAGGGGAATCAATCGGAGATGCACTTGAAGACTTGCTGAAATAGATTACTGAAATGTTAGGTCGCAAGATCTAACATTTTACTTTGAACTTTAGGAGGAATAATGCTTAAAGAATTTTTATTTGATGTGTGCTCAAACCATTTTGTATCCGGTTTTGAGCACATAAACGGCCATATATTAGAAAAATATTTTCAACCATATACCGACTCCTTTGAAAAAGACAAGCTGGGGTCCTATATATTCAAAAAGTCGGGCCCAGGCAACAAAAAAATAATGCTGGCTGCCCATATTGATGAAATTGGTCTCATGATAACAAGAATACTGGATGGAGGCTTCTTAAGCTTCACAACGGTGGGAGGCTTTAATCCTGCCACCTTGGTAGCCCAGGAGGTTACTATACACGGCAGGAAAAGAGTTTATGGTGTAATAGGAATAAAACCGCCCCATGTAACAAGTGAAGAAGAAAGGAAAAAACCACATAAAATAAAGGACCTTTTTATAGACACGGGTTATTCCAAAGAAGAACTTGAAAAATTAGTTAAAATAGGAGATATAGCAACCTTAAACAGGGACCCCATATCACTTCAGGGAAGCCTGATAAGCGCCAAGGCATTTGATGACAGGGCTTGTGTAGCCGTAATGCTTGAAACCGCAAAAGAGCTGAACAAAATATCCCATAAGAGCAATATATATTTCACTGCAACAGCCCAGGAAGAAACCGGCACCAGGGGAGCTAAAACAAGCTCATATAAAATAAATCCGGATATAGGGATAGTATTGGATGTGGGTTTTGGAAAAACACCTGACATGCCTTCCGATTCTCCGGAATTAGGAAAGGGTCCCATACTTGCCTACGGGGGCAGGCTTAATCCAAAGCTAACTAGGAAATTTGCGGAAGTATGCAAGAAATACAACTACCCCCTTCAGCATGAGGCAATGCCGGCAAAAACAGGTACCGATACGGAAGCCCTCCAGGTATCCAGGGAGGGGATCCCCTGCATACTCTTGTCCATTCCCCTCCGATATATGCATACGTCAGTGGAGACCATTGATTTGTATGATGTGGAAATAACCGGAAAAGCAATAGCAAGATTTATAAATGAACTGGATAATTCTGATTTGGAGGAAATATTATGTTTTTGAAAGAATTGACCGAACTTTCCGGTGTATCGGGTTGTGAATATGAAGTAAGAAATTATATAAAAGATAAATTGGCCCTGATGCGGTGTGACTATTATGTCGACAAGCTTGGCAACATCATAGCCCACAACAAGGGCAGGAAGCAAAAAACCATAATGGTGGCCGCCCACATGGATGAGGTGGGACTTATAGTATCCAATATAGACTCCGATGGTTTCATAAAATTTCAAGCTGTAGGAGGAATTGACCCCAAGGTTTTAAATTCAAAAGCAGTTTTTGTGGGAGATAAAAAGATACCCGGCATTATAGGTTCAAAAGCCATACATCTGATGACAAGCGATGAAAAAGAAAAGGCTATGCCCCTTGATAAAATGTATATAGATATTGGTACAAGCTCTAAAGCAGAAACGGAAAAACTGGTAAGTATAGGGGATTATGTTTCTTTTAACAGCAAGTATGTGGAATTTGGAAACAACTTGATAAAGGCCAAGGCCTTGGATGACAGGACAGGCTGCAGCTTCATTTTAGAGCTCTTAAGCATGAAATTGGATGCGGATTTTTATGGAGTCTTTACCGTTATGGAAGAGGTAGGGTTAAGAGGGGCCGAAACTGCTGCCTACCGGTTGGAGCCGGACTTAGGCATAGTGCTGGAAGGAACCGTATGTGCGGATATGCCCGAAGTAGATGAAGAAGACAAGTCAACCTTAATAGGCAAAGGGGCAGTCCTGTCATTAATGGACAATACTACCGTCTATGATATCGACCTGGTTAGATCTATTGCAAAGATTGCGGATGACAATAATATAATGTACCAGTACAGAAAATCGTCAGCCGGGGGCAATGATGCGGGGGCTATTCACAAAACAAAAAGCGGGGCTAAAACAGCTGCTATATCGGTACCTTGCAGGTATATTCACTCACCGGTATGCGTGGCAAGCAAAAATGATATTCAAAGCGTATTGGAGCTTACAAAATTAGTTATTCTTGAAAACCAGAAAGGGGAAGACCATGTTTAACAGTGAATTAATGAAAAAATTATCGGATTGTTTTGGTCCTTCGGGAAGGGAAAAAATGATTCGTGAATTGATAATTGATGAAATTAAGGACTATGCGGATGAAATAACCATAGACCCCCTGGGTAACCTTATTGCCAGGAAAAAAGGAGATGGCAAAAAAATCTTGTTTTCAGCCCATATGGACCAGATAGGCCTGATGGTGACCCATGTGGATGAAAAGGGATTCCTGCGATTTGCAAATGTAGGAGGCTTAAATGCCAAGGAACTCCCGGGACTCAGGATGGTATTTGCAGACGGCCATGAAGGGGTAATTTGCTGTGAAGAATTAAAAGAAAACGAAAAATTAACAACAAGCAAATTATTTTTAGATGTTGCTTCAACCGACAAAGAATTCATCAAGAAGAATTTCCGTATAGGGGATATGTGCGTTTTTAAATCGGACTATTATGAAACGGATGACTGTGTAATCTGCAAGGCGGCTGATGACAGGGTGGGCTGCTATATATTGATTGAAGCAATAAAGAACCATCCGTCAACAGACAATGATGTTTATTATGTATTTTCGGTACAGGAAGAAGTGGGCTGCCGGGGAGCTAAAACAGCCGGCTACAGCATAGATCCTGACATAGCAGTCGCAGTTGATGTAACGGCAACCGGCGATACTCCTGACGGGATAAAGATGGACGTTAAATTAGGCGGTGGAGCAGCAATTAAACTAAAGGACAATTCACTGATTACCCATCCTCTCGTAAAAGACCTTTTAACTGATTTAGCGGAAAAAAACAAGATTAAGTACCAGTATGAAATCTTAGAGTTCGGTGGAACGGATGCAGGCCCCATCCATACATCAAGAGAAGGAGTGCCCAGCGGGGTAATTTCCATTCCCACAAGAAACCTCCACACTTCAGGAGAAATATTTAATAAATCTGATGTTGAAGAATGTGTAAAACTATTGATAGCTGCAGCCGGAGAATAAGAAGATATTTTATTTAAGTGAATAAATAGCATAATATCACAAATTATGGGTAATAATATAATTTGTGATATTTATTTTTTGGAGGAAAAATATGAAGGTAGGTATACCGAAAGGATTGTTGTATTGCAAATACCATCCTTTTTTAGTTACCTTTTTCGGAGAGCTGGGAGCTGAGGTCATAGTATCGGAGGATACAAATAAAAACATCTTTGATGCGGGAATAAAGTATTGTGTGGATGATGCCTGCCTTCCAGTTAAAATCTTCCACGGCCATGTGAACTTCTTAAAGGATAAATGCGACCTGGTGGTAATCCCGAGAATTATGCAGCTGTGGAAAAACGAGTACATATGTCCCAAGTTTTGCGGACTGCCGGAAATGGTATTAAACAACTTAAATGGGCTTCCTCCTGCCATTACGGATCCTATTTACGCCACATCCTGGAAAAATCTATATTCCTGGGCCCAAAAATCGGGTAACCTCCTTGGAAAAAACAACCGTCAGATAAAAGTGGCCTTCAATAAGGCGATAGAAGCTCAAAAAAACCATAAAACAGGCATAGATGACGAAGGCTATGAAATAAAAATTGCCCTGACAGGCCATCCATACAATATCTATGATAAATTCTTAAACATGAATTTGGTTAAAAAAATAAACAACCTGGGCATGGGCATAAGAACAGCTGAATTTACGCAAGAGGACATCTTGGCCCGGGAAGCAGATAACTTGTACAAGAGACCCTTTTGGACCTTTGTCAGGGAAAATTACGGCTTTGCCTTGAATTCAGCAAAAGAAAAAAAAGTAGACGGAATAATCTATGTATCATCATTTAACTGCGGCACGGATTCGGTAATCATAGAGCTGATAAAAAACGGTCTGCCGGATTTTCCATTTTTGATTCTAAAGATTGACGAACATACCGGGGAAGCAGGAATCAATACAAGAATCGAAGCCTTCCGGGATATGCTGGAAAGGAGATTGTTCAATGAAAGCCACATTTCCACACTTGGGTAATGTATATTTAGGAGTTAAGGCACTTTTTGACGGCCTGGGAATCGATTACGTGATCCCTCCTCAAAACAGCGACCATGCTTTAAACATAGGGACAAGGCATTCTCCCGATGAAATATGTCTTCCATTTAAAATAATGATTGGCAACTACATGCAGGCTGTCGAAGAAGGGGCTGACACGGTTATACTTACAGGTAGCTGCGGTCCCTGCCGATTTGGCGAATACTGTGAGCTCCAGATGAATTTAATGAAAAGCCTGGGTTATGATCTTAAGTTCATTGTTTTGGATATGCCAAAGGACATAGGAATAAAAGAGCTTTTTAACAGGCTATCCATAATAGGGTCTTCAAGCAAAAAAAGCAGGTTACAAAAGTTAAGAGCAGTCAAAACAGCCGTTCAAATAATGCATTTGTTGGATGAAACGGAAGCCCTGGCCCATTATTTAGCAGGCTATGAAAGAAACAAGGGCCAATGTAAAAGTCTATTTCACCGGTGCAGAAGGGAAGCCATGAAATGTTCAGATCCTCAGGAAATGCTGTCTTTAATCAAAGAATACAAAAAAAGGATTGAATATGTGCCTGTGGATATAAACAAGGACCCGGTGAAAATAGCAATAATAGGTGAAATATATACTGTGATCGAGCCATATTCAAATTTTTGCATAGAAGATAAATTAATGGATTACGGAGTATCAACCAAAAGGGGTATGACTCCCAGCTGGTGGCTTAAAAACATGGCCTTGAGCCCGTTAAAAATAAATTCCCTTGATATTAAGAAGGCTTCCCGCAAATATTTATCCTTGGAAATAGGTGGTCATGCCAGAGAATGCATTGGTGAAGCAATCCTTTCATGGAAGGAAGGTTTTGACGGAGCCATACAGATTTATCCCTTAGGCTGCATGCCTGAAATTGTTTCAAAATCAATTCTGCCTGCTATTTCAAGAGATTATGACTTTCCTATAATGTCTTTGGTTGTGGATGATATGACGGGAGAGGCAGGCTTTATAACCAGACTTGAAGCCTTTATTGATTTGCTGGAAAGGAGGCGGGATAATGTACTATTTGGGAGTTGACCTAGGCTCGGTCAGTACGGACTTAGCTTTAGTCGATAAAAACCATAATTTAGTTGAAAAAATATATTTAAAAACAAGGGGAAATCCAATAAAAGCCATCCAGGAAGGGTTTAAAATACTGAAAGACAAATATGATGAACGGGAAATTACGGCTGCGGGAACCACAGGCAGCGGAAGGATGATTGCTTCTGCAATAATGGGAGCGGATGCGGTAAAAAACGAAATTACAGCCCATGCAAGGGCAGCCCTGGAATTTGACAAGGAAGTAAGAACCATAATTGAAATAGGAGGCCAGGATTCAAAGATAATTATCATAAACAAGGGGATAGTGACTGATTTTGCCATGAATACCGTCTGTGCAGCCGGTACCGGGTCATTCTTAGACAGGCAGGCCGAAAGGCTTGAAATACCCATAGAAGAATTCGGTGATTATGCTTTAAGGGCCGGTTCAACCGTCAGAATAGCAGGAAGGTGTGCCGTATTTGCCGAATCAGACATGATACATAAACAGCAGTTGGGATATGCCAAGGAAGAAATAATAAGAGGCTTGTGCGATGCCCTGGTCAGAAACTATTTAAACAACGTGGGCAAAGGAAAAACAATTCTTCCCAAGGTTTTGTTCCAGGGAGGTGTGGCAGCTAATAAGGGTATGAAGGCAGCCTTTGAAAAAGAGCTTGGCTTTGAAATATTTGTACCGGAGAATTACAGCATGATGGGGGCCATAGGTGCAGCCATCATTGCAGGTGACCAGGTAAAAAAGACGGGCAAGACAAAATTCAGAGGCTTCAAATTGGCCGAAAACAATATTTTTTCAAGAAGCTTTGACTGTGATGGTTGTCCCAACAGGTGTGAAGTGGTTAAAATCTATGAAAATGATAATATCTTGGGATATTTTGGGGACAGGTGTTCCAGGTGGACCGGTAAAACAAATGAAATCCTTGGTTTACGCTCAGGATGACATAAGGGCTTTGCAAATAAGACTAACCCTGTATTCTGGTATACAGGGTTTTTTATTATATATGCCTGATTATATATTGTAATTTGATCTTATATATTATACTATTGTTAAAGGGAGAATTCTTAAAGGCATATTAGGGAGAGTGTACATGTATAAGGATATGCCCCTGTGTGGCATAAGTAAGGGGATGGAGGAAGAAAAGAATGATAGATAAGGAAGAAGAAAAATTATATGAGCTATTAGACTCTCTGGGCATTAAGTATGTGAGGTATGAGCACAAGCCCGTCTATACGGTGGAAGAAGCCGACAATTTGGATATAGATATACCCGGGCAACACTGCAAAAATCTGTTTTTGAGGAATAAAAAAGGGAATATACATTACTTGGTTCTTGCAGATTCAAAAAAATATATAGATTTGAAAGCCTTGTCGAAAGAAATAGGATCCTCAGGCCTGTCCTTTGCTTCCGAAGAAAGGTTAAATAAGTATTTGGGACTTAAAACAGGTTCCGTCAGCCCCTTCGGACTGATAAATGATGTTGAAAAACAAGTGATAGTCTTAATAGACAAGGACCTGACCGACAAAGATTTAGTAAATTTTCACCCCAACGTTAACACCGCAACCATCGGCCTTTCCTACGCAGACCTGGAAAAATTCATCAAATGGCACGGAAACAAATACATATTCATAGATTAATCGAAGGAAGGGGCATAATTCTTGCCCGTTAACAGGAAAGGGCCTCCTGCATAATATATAATAAAATATATGTTAGGAGGTTTTTATGCTTTCCGCAAGAGATTTTATCAGCATGTCCCTGGAACTTCATCTTTTCTTTTTAAGGATAATGAAAGAGCACTCCCTTTTTCTCCAGATGGCCTTTACGCCCATAGATGATGGTTATGCAAACAGGGCCAATGATTTTCGGATGGAATTTGACAGGCTGCTAAAAGAAGCAATCTACCTGTCAAACGGTGCCGTAAGTCAAGAAGTGCTTCAATCGGGGGAAGTAGTAACCCCATATACCCTTGATGCCGAAATAGCCACATCAGATTTCACGGGAATAAGGATTCCTACCCGGCTTACCGAAGAAGAATTCAGAATCATGAGCATGAATGAAATGCCTTTGAATCCCATGCTTGAAGAAAAAGTATATTATCTTAACGACAGGATAATTGAACTGACAAACGCTTTGATTCAGTTTAAGGCAAATATATTAAACAATGTACTGACCTGTAAAATGTTTACCTTGAATTATCCTTTGTTAATCGACCACATTGCCCGGGAAGCCAAGTTATACGTAAGAACAATACAGGGTTTGCAAAGGAGAGAAAGCATGGATGCGGTAAGAGAAGCTATGGAGCAGGAGGCCTTTTGGAATCAGATAATGGCTGAACATGCAAAATTCATAAGAGGACTCCTTGACCCCACCGAGGCTGAATTGTTTAATACCGCCAACATGTTTGGAAATACCTTTGACCAGCTTACCAGGGAAGCAAGAGAAGTGCAAAACCATCTTGAAAACTTACAAGGGGTTACCCGTAAAAGCCTGACTGCAACAAGAGATATACGAGAATTTAAAAGGGCAGGAACCGAAGGCATACTCCAGTGCAAGATCAAATCAATCATCATACCCTTGTTGGGAGACCATACCATAAGAGAAGCAAGCCATTATTTAAGATTATTGCAAAAATACTCTGCTATCTGACTAAAAAATCCTCCACGTGCAATTGCGGGGAGGATTTGACTTTATAATTGGTTGAATTTGTATGAAAAGTAAATTATAATAAATGTATACAATGATATCGACAGAAGATAAGAAAGATGAGGAGAAGAAATGAAATCTTACAGAAAAGTTTTAACTTTCAATATTAAAAGCAGAAGAGCCTTCATTAATATTACTCCCCAAATAGAAGAATGCCTGAAAGAAAGCGGTATTAAAGAGGGTTTGCTCCTGTGCAATCCCATGCACATAACCTCCAGTGTCTTCATAAACGATGACGAATCCGGATTACACAGGGATTTTGAAGCCTTCTTGGAAAGGCTTGCCCCTGAAAAACCCTACAGTCAATATCATCATAACGGGTTTGAAGACAATGCTGATGCTCATTTGAAGAGAACGATCATGGGAAGGGAAGTTGTGGTTGCCGTAACGGAAGGAAAGCTTGATTTCGGCACCTGGGAGCAGATATTTTACGGAGAATTTGACGGTATGAGACCCAAGAGGGTATTGGTAAAAATAATAGGGGAGTAAGAAGTCTATAGTATGGTTTACATAAATAAATTTATGTAAACCATATTTATCGATGAAAATAATTGAAAAATTAATATAGATTTACATAAATAAATTTATGTAAACCTATATAATAATAAATAAGCATGACTATACAAAGAGGGAACTGATGACAAAATTTAAGGTTGAAAATATAGAAATGGATCTGATAAGAAAGAACATAAAAAACATACATCTCACTGTTTATCCTCCGGACGGCAGGGTAAAACTAACCGTTCCCAGGCACATGGATGATGAAGAAGCTCGCAGTTTTGCTCTTTCAAAGCTAACCTGGATAATAAAACAAAGAAAAAAATATGCCAGCCTTGAAAAACAGGAAAAAAGAGAGTATATAACAGGTGAAAGCCATTATTACTTGGGGCAGAAATACTTGTTGAATGTCATAGAAACAATGGGAAAGCATCGTGTCGAGTTAAGAGAAGAAGGCTGCATGGACATGTATGTGAGACCGGCCAGTACCCCTGAAAAGAGGGAGAAGGTCTTGTTTGAATGGTACAGGCAAAAATTAAAAGAATTGCTGCCCTTCTACATTGAGAAATGGGAAAGGATAATAGGGGTAGAGGTAAAAGAATTCGGTATCAAGAGAATGAAAACCAGGTGGGGTACATGCAATACCCGTGATAAAAGAATATGGATAAACCTTGAGCTTGCCAGGAAAGCTCCCCAATGCCTTGATTACATTGTGGTACATGAGATGGTACATCTTTTGGAGAAACACCACAACAAAGCCTTCAGGGATTACATGAATGAATTTTTGCCGGCCTGGAAGACCATTAAAAATGAGTTGAATGAAATAAACACCCAGTAAGGAGAGAAGAAAATGGACTTATACAACATGTTATTAGCGAGATTACCTGATGAAATGACGGCCAACATAGTCTATTACATGGTTGTGACCGTGGCTTTGCTTATATTCTGCGCTGTCCTTAATTTTATTATAAACCGCCTGGTCCTGAAGCTTATTTCAAAAATTATACGAAGCAACAAGCTCAAATGGGACGATGTATTGCTGGAAACCAAAGTATTCCAGAGAATTGCCCTGATAGTTCCCGGAGTTATATTTTATTCATTTGCCTTGTTTTACAATGGTTTCAGCGGAACAGTGCAAAAGATAGCCGTTATTTATGTATTAATCATAATATCCCTGGTTTTAAAATCGATTCTGGACGCAATAGACAAGATTTACAGGCAAAATCCGGTCTCAAAGGAAAGACCCATAAAGGGCCTCCTGCAGATTTTGGAAATATGCGTATATCTGGTAACCGGCATAGCCATCGTTTCAATTTTGTTTGATAAAAACCCCATATATCTTATAAGCGGTCTGGGTGCTGCAACAGCTGTAGTTTCATTCATATTTAAGGATTTGATTGTAGGCTTTGTATCCGGAATTCAGCTGACCTGGAATGATATGCTCCGAATAGGAGACTGGGTTGAAATGCCCAAATACGGGGCTGACGGTGAAGTATTGGAAATTACCTTGTATTCGGTCAAGATACAAAACTGGGATAAGACCATATCAACCATACCCACTTATGCCTTTATTACCGATTCCTTTAAAAATTGGAGAGGGATGAGGGATTACGGGGGTCGAAGGGTTAAAAGGTCATTTTATATCGATATGACCTCCATAAAAATATGCACCCCGGATATGATCGAAAGATTTAAAAAAATAGACTACCTAAAAGACTATATAGAGGACCGGGTTAAGGAGATTGAAACCTACAACAAGGAAAACAGGGTCAACACCGACCTTCCCATTAACGGCAGGCAGCTGACCAATTTGGGAGTTTTCAGGGTTTATGTAACAAATTATTTGAAAAACAGGGTAGACCTGCTTAAGGGAAGCACTACCATGGTCAGGCAGTTAGCCCCCGGCGAAAACGGAATACCGATTGAACTATACCTTTTTATCGCAGATACAAGGTGGGTTAACTATGAATCCATCCAGGCGGACATTTTCGACCATATACTGGCCGTGGTGGATGTCTTTGACCTGAGAGTATTTCAAAATCCAACGGGGTATGATATCAGGCAGTTGAAGAAAAATTAACTGATAGGCCCAAGACCCGACCGCCATTTTGAAGCATTCATGATAATTTTATTTTTGTTGCTTGCTTTATCTTCCAGTTTAAACAATATTCCTTCCTTGAAATATAAATCCTCAATAACCTTGCTCTTCCTGTTCCTCATATGTCATATTCAGCACTACATAACCGTATTTTTCCAGGTCTTTTATAAGCTTTCTTTTTGTTCATCCCGCAGAGTAGGACCCCACCGGATCCGGTGTCAGGTAAGATAGGGCCGGCCGGTTCACGGACAGGAATATTTTATATTGAAGAAAACATTGTGAAATGATATAATATTCAAGATGTTAAAAATGTTTAAATTAGAAAGTTGGAGAAAGATGAGCAACAGAAATTACGACATGATTACTGAAGATGTTAGAACAGACGGAGATAAAAT
The DNA here is from genome assembly GCA_002316225.1 of Firmicutes bacterium UBA1065. GTDB lineage: Bacteria > Bacillota > Clostridia > Tissierellales > Sedimentibacteraceae > Sedimentibacter. The sequence continues at coordinate 13,292 of DCDC01000193.1, forward strand.
AATAGAGTTAAAGAATTGTAACGAGCAATTTTTTATTTTGAAGGGCAGGAGAAAGAAATACCACATATTAACCTACGGCTGCCAGATGAATGAACATGACTCTGAAAAAATAGGAGGCATGCTTGCTTC
>DCDC01000151.1 GCA_002316225.1 Firmicutes bacterium UBA1065
CAAAAATTCAATTAATGTGTGAAAAATCGAGAATATAAAGGGCAAAATTCACACAATACTTGAAATTTTGAGCAATATTGATTGTCATCCTGGGCAAGGCGAAGGATCTCATGGGATTCTTCGGGCTAAAGCCCTCAGGATGACACTGGGTAAGCTATAGTCTGAATTGTCTTATAATGCCCCGGCTCAGCAGGTCTGCCATTTGGCGGGCTTGTTTTTCGGCATTGTCAAATACCATGATTCCTTCTGCATATTGGCCCATTAGTCTTTTTGTTGCTTCATCCTCTACCAATCCCAGGTGCATGAAAAGCATATCCCTCCATTGGTCATATGACCAATATGGATTCAAGCTTGCAAGCAGGGCTGCAATTCTGTCTGCATTTTGATACCAGAGGGTCCTTGTTCTTTCTGCTGCCTGAGTATCCCCTTTCTTGGCGTCTGCCACCAACTGGGCTGCTAACAGGAGGTGGTCCCGCAGCAATCTCTCAAATTCCCTTGCTCCCCGACCATAGAATGGTTCCAGGGCATCCCCGAAGTCTGTGGGATTTCTAAGCAACCTGTCGGTAACAGGCTGTAAATCATTTAGTTCTTCAACTGCACTTACGATGTATTCCCTGGTCCAAAAAGAATGTTCTTCCCATAACTCTCTCATTCTGTTCATAATATTTATGGGTGTATAAAAAAAGTAGTCCCTGAACATCATGCCATTGTTCATCATCACTATTCCCTTTCTATATAATTATTAAATAGCCATCCTTGAATAAGCAGATTATTCAAAATGACGGAAGTTAATATATAATATTCATATAAAAGGAAACAGTGTTTTATTTTTATATGTCCACTATAAGATACCAGGCACCAATTATTGGTGCCTGGCTCCTATCACATTGATTAGGATAAGTATCCCTGCTCTTATTGCAGTTATTATATTTGCAAATAATTTATGCGTTTCTTTGAAGAGCAATGTTCTCATATACTCTTCATTAACTTTCTCACTATTACAAAATATTTTTAATTCGTCATACCTGTCTTTATTATGGATATTGTCATATTTATACATGTCAACCTCATTTTAACTTATGCATTGCAACGATTCTTTAAATCTTTTACAAGAGATGGCTTTCTTATTTTTTAACAACATTAACCATGCACTTCTGACCTGACCATAAAGTTTCCTTTACATCAAAGTCAATATCCGGGTTTAAGCCTCTCATCATACCTTCCATAGGGTCTAAACAAAAGATGTTGCAAGGACTTTGAGCCCCCGTTTTTTTTGCCAGTGCACACAGCATGCATTTAGTTGCCTGGGCTTTTAAGCCTTCATCATTTGTTTCAACCGTCCAGTCTGCGCAACCGAATAAGTCTGACAGCACCAAGAATACACCTTCCGGTTTTTCGATTCCAAATTGGGCTGCCCGAATTTTTCCGTTTTGCAATTGTTCTTCTCTCTTTTCCAGGCTTACCTTTTCAAGTATTCCTTCATTTCCCATCCTCAAAACAAAGTCTGCCAATGCTCCTGCATAAATCATTTGCAGCATTTTAAATTTTTGTTCTAATCCCATTTTTAAATCCTCCATGTGTTTTTACTATATGAGTGTAACTTATATGATTTTTGTGACAACTAAACTAAAAAAATATCCCGTGCCAGTCATTAAAACATTGCTGAAACTATGCATCAGCATTGGATATACAAGGCTCCTGGTTTTTTGATAGACTATGCCTTGTATCATCCCCATCATAAAAGAATACAACAAGCTATAATAATTGATTTCCATATCAAAGGGTATTAAGGTCAATTTAGCATGGGCAAATGAAAACAAGACGGCTGCCAGAACAACTTCCAAAGTAATATCCTTATAAATAGAAATACTTTTCCCGAATGAATGGACTAAGATGGTTACCGGCAAGGCCCGGTATACAATTTCTTCTGCCGTTCCGGTCAATAACAGTTGGAAGCCCAGGGTCCCGATAATATTTCGTCCGTTTAAAGGGAAATCATATGCGGGCAGTTGATTAGCGGCATACAAAAGAATGTGAACCACAATCGAAATCAAAGCCCAGGCAGCGGTAAACACAACTAAACAGTTCTTTCCCCTTTTTGTATCACCAAGCTTAAGATAAAAATCAATTTTTAAAGTCTTGTTCAATATTGCAATTAATACTAAACCAAGTGTCATTTGAACAATATGATGTATGGATATTCCTATAAAGACATCGTAAGGGTCAATTTGCTCATATAAAATTATCTGCGAAAATAATGTTCCAACCTTTCCCGATAAAACCTGCCATACAAGCAATGAGGCAAAAACAGCACTGCCATATAAGCTTTTTTCATAATTAATTGTTTTCAAATTATTAACCATATCATTTTTGATTATCGGCATGCAGTATTATAAGGACTAAAGCAGTAAAATTAAGGCAAAAGCCATATTAATTGCATGCAATAAAAAAAACCTCCCATATTTGTTTTCACTTCATTAGTGGGAGGTTTTTTATTTTTGTGACAACTTTTTATTATAATAATGAATCTTTTGAAAGCAAAATTTCCGAAGCCCTGTAAAAATTTACTCTATATACTGTCTTTCTTAGTTTCTCGTATTCCTCATCAAGATGAACTTCCTTAACCCATTTGCTCATCCTGCATTTACATTTTGAATCCGGATTTTTCAATATGCACTCGTCATTCAAAAAGTTGCGCAGTTTATTCCGTGCCCGAGATACCATCTTTCTGATGCTTGTTTCATCCTTTTCAAAGATTTCTCCTATTTCGGAATAAGACAGCATATTAATATCCCGCAGTATATATGCCAGTCTAGTTTCATTATCCAGGCAATGCAAGGTTCCCGTCAGGCATTTGTCGCACATCTCTCTTACCCACAGGTTTTTGTCAAAATCCTGGTATTGGGGTATTTCTATGTCCTCTCCATGAAAGTAATTGCTGAGAAAATGTGTGGAATACTTATGCTCTTCCTTTGCCATTCTCATGACAACCCTTGAAGTAATCTTATACAGCCAGGTGGAGACTTTTGCTTCGCCCCGGAAGCTTTTAAGACTCTTATTAACCTCAAGCCAGACCTCCTGGACGGCATCTTCCACCGTATCCCTGTTTTGGATCATCCTTCTGCATATTGAATTAACCATCTTTCCGTAATTTTCGATGATGTCATCAATTGTCAAATTGTTATTAATAACACTCTCCATCATACCCCTCGCACATTTGCCTTATTATATATATCTTACAACTGCAGGCTTCCTGTTTACAGTTCTTTGGTACTTAACATTTGGGTAACCTAAAACAAAACATAGTATGAATTCCTCATTTTCTTTCATGCCTATTAATTCTCTCAGTTTTTTATTGTATGTAATGGCTCTTTTGAAAAACCCTATATAACAAACTCCTAAACCCAATGAGTTTGCCTCCAATTCCATTCTTGAAGCTGCAATCCCCCCATTAACATCGGCAAAACCTGCCTTTTCTTCGCTTACTATGGCTATAACTGCAGGGGCATTAAAGAATAACCTGTCAACATTCTTTTCTTTATAATCTTCATACATCTTTATCCATGCCTTATGGTATAGGGACCAGCTGGCTTTATCAATACATGACGGATCGTTTCCCATATCATATAAGGTTTTTATTGCCACATCCCTGACTTCATTCAGCTTGCCCCTGATTATAATAAAACGGTTCATTTGCCTGTTGCTGGCTGTTGGAGAATAACGGCCTGCTTCAATTATTTTATTTAATGTTTCGGGCTCTATGTCTTTATCTTTGAATTGCCTGATGCTGCGCCTGAATTTTAGAAAATTTAATAATTTATCAGGTTCGATACTCATTTTTTCTTCATCAAACTTTATTATTTCATCAGCATCATACAAGGGCATTGACACTGAACCAAAAGGACATATTGCAAGACAGTGACCGCATTCATTGCATAGTTCTGAATCTGCTTCAGCTTTTCCATTTAATAGAACAATAGCATTCCTTGAACAATCCTTTACACACAATCCGCACCCTGTGCATATTTCCTTATTTATCATTACTTGAGCCATAAATACACCTCTTTCATATCAAAACTTTTTACATCACTTATTGTCTCATTATACCATATATTAACAGATATTGAACTAAGTTTTTAAATGTTTATGGTGCCGGCACCTGAAACAGGGCCGGCACCATAGAACTATTTTTGCATTTCTATTGCCAATTGTTTGATGTTCTCATGCTTTATGTCTGATTTGTCGGATGAAACCTTGACAATTTTCTTTACAATTGCCTTTTCCATGAAGTTCATTTTCTTGAAATCGAATGCTCCGCCGAAATGCTTTACAGATTTAGCTCTATTCAGGAGGTCTGCAGGGAAGTTGTCGGCTATTTCCTTTTCAAGTTCATTTCCTTCCTGCATTCCGCAGATAAAGAGTCCGATTTTCTTTTCCAAGAGTTCTTTCAAATTTTTATTGATAAAATCCGTTACTTCTTTTTGAATTTTACCGATATAGACGGATCCGCCAATTATTACCTTGTCAAATTTGTCCAAATCAATTCTCTGGTTTTCCTTTAAATTAACCGTTTCAACATTACCGTCAAATTCTTTTGATAATTCCATGGCACATTTTTCTGCGCACCCGTACTTGCTTGCATATACTATTAATGTATTCATTTTCCCCTCCTAATTATTCAGTGCATTTTCAATGGACTTTAAATACGCCTTGCAGCTTACCGTTGCCCCGGATACAAGATCCACCGTTGTGTTTTGTGCTGCCATTACATTTTGTAAAAGTTCGCTTGTTACTTCAGGTTTCGCTATCATCATGTCATCGGTTATTTCTATGTCGGTTATTTTGTGGTCTTTAACTGTTACACTGATTTCATTTGACCACCTGCCAAAATTATAGCTGCCTTTGTAAACTCCATCTTCCTTTACGGACAAATCAAGAGGATTAATGCTTAAATTCAATACTTCATTAAGGCCCCGGCTAAGGAAGAATAAGCTTGATAAAGCCACAACAACTAATACCAAAAATATAATTCCAACAACTTTCAAAACTTTTTTCATTTACTTTTACCTCTCCCTTTTATTTAAATTTTCAATATTATTTCTTTTATAAAACAATCAATTAACTTTTGTCTTTGGTCTTCTTCAATATCCTTTTCAACAATCAGCTTGATAATTAAACCCATTGTTGAGGCTGCAATTATTTGGGCTTTCAGCTCAGTTTTTTCATAATCAGCGTCCTTGTGGATCTCCTTCAAACAATTGAACAAAGCCGACAATGCAGGTTTTTCCTTTGCTGCGCCTTTAAAAAGATAAGAAGTGTACTTAAGGACCTGGGGTGTTTGATTTACTTGCA
>DCDC01000191.1 GCA_002316225.1 Firmicutes bacterium UBA1065
GAAATGGGAAGGGCATATCCCTGCTTTTGCACGGAAGAAGAACTGGAAGAATTAAGAAACAGCCAGATCAAGGAGAATGTAACTACCGGCTATTATGGCAAGTGGGCCAGAGACAGGAACCTTTCCCTTGAAGAAGTGGAGAAACGTTTAAACAACAAGGAAGAATTTGTAATAAGGTTCAGGTCTGAAGGCACGGAAGAAGGGATAATTGAAATAGATGACGCCATTAGAGGCAAATTGACAATTCATGAAAACTATCAGGATATAGTAATTTTAAAAACAAACGGTATACCTACCTATCATTTTGCCCATGTTATAGATGACCACCTGATGCGGGTTACCCATGTGGTGAGAGGGGAAGAATGGCTTTCAACCCTTCCCGTTCACATTGAAATGTTTAAGGCATTCGGCTGGGAAACACCTGTATATTGCCATACCGCCCACTTGATGAAAATGGACGAAGGTGTTAAAAGAAAGCTTTCCAAGAGAAAGGATCCCGAATTAGGCTTGGGCTATTACAGGGAATTAGGTTACCATCCCCGGGCTGTAAGGGAATATCTTCTCACAATCATAAACTCCAACTTTGAAGAATGGAGAATGGCAAACCCGGACAGCCCCATTGATGATTTTGAATTAACCTTGGAGAAAATGAGCACTTCAGGAGCCTTGTTCGATTTAGACAAGCTCAATAACATAAGCAAGGATGTGCTCCTGAAAATTCCGGCAGAAGAAATATTTGAATTCTTGCTTACATGGGCAAATGAATACAAGAAAGAAGCAACCAATCTCTTATCCTCCAATAAGGACGATGTGATTAAACTCCTGGCCGTGGGAAGAGAAGGACTAAATCCCCGTAAAGATTTAATGTATTGTCAGCAAATTTTTGACTTTATCAGCTATTACTTTGATGAATACTTTAAAATTGAAGACGAATATCCCCAGAATATAGATAAAGAAGAAGCCAAAAAACTTCTTTCCGCATACTTAAATACCTACGACCATACCGATGACCAAAATCAGTGGTTTGAAAAAATACGAACCATGGCTTCCGAAAACGGGTATGCGGCTAAGCCCAAGGATTACAAGAAAAACCCGGATATGTACAAGGGCCATGTGGGAGATGTAAGCACCCTCATAAGAATTGCAATCATAGGCCGGGCTTCATCACCCGATATGTGGGAGCTCCAGCAGATAATGGGAGAAGAAAAGGTTAGGAGAAGAATTGAAAAGGCTATATCGAATTTATCCCTTATTTCATCATAAGCGTAAGCAAAGGAACCCAGTTTATAAACAGTTTGAGGCAAGCTTTTAACAGCTTGCCCTTATTACATTCTTAATAGCCCTTATATCATCCTGAGCTTAAGCGAAGGCTCTCATGCACTTAACCGCTTACTAACCTGTACAGTCCGGCAGTAATAAAGCAAACCAAAAATGCAATCCCTGTGGGAATTATGAAAGCTGCAAGGGTCCATTTCAAACTGCCGGTTTCTTTTTTTATGGTCCATAAGCTTGTGGAGCAGGGCCAGTGAAGGAGAGAAAAGAGCATTGCATTAATGGCTGTTAACCGGGTCCAGCCGTTGGATACCAGGATTTGTCTTAAGGAATCGATGCTTTCAAAATCCGTCAACCTGCCTGTTGTCATATATGCCATCAAGAGAACGGGTATAACCGTTTCATTGGCCGGAAAGCCTGCAATGAAGGCCATGAGTATGAAGCCGTCAAGGCCTATAATCCTTCCCAGGGGTTCCAGTAAATTTGCCGCATGAATGAGTATACTCAAATCACCCACGTAAATATTTGCCAGCAGCCATGTGATTGCACCCGCAGGGGCAGCTACCACCGCTGCCCTTGAAAGAACAAATACGGTCCTGTCAATAATCGATGAATATATTATCCTTCCCAGCTGGGGAGCCCTGTAAGGAGGAAGCTCAAGGGTGAAGGTGGAAGGAATTCCTTTCAATATAGTTCCGGACAGGAGGTATGATACAGATAGGGTTGCAAAGACGCCAATGATAACCATGAGGGTGATAAACAAGGCAGGAATGATGCTGTCGATAAAAGTACCGGTATAAGCAAAAAAAGCGGCTGATAAAACGATTATCAAGGGGAACCTTCCGTTGCAAGGGACAAGGTTATTGGTGATGACTGCAATCAACCTTTCCCTTGGGGAGTCGATGATCCTGCATCCTATTACTCCCGCCGCATTGCACCCGAATCCCATGCACATGGTAAGGCACATTTTTCCGTGGGCTCCTGCCTTTTTAAACAAGTGGTCCAAGTTAAAGGCAACCCTGGGCAAGTACCCTAAGTCTTCAAAAAGAGTGAAGAGGGGAAAAAATATGGCCATGGGGGGAAGCATCACGGAAACCACCCAGGCAAGGCTCCGGTAAGCCCCGTCAACCAAGAGGCTCCTGATAAAATCATTAACTCCCATAGCTTTGAACAAGGCATCCAGTTTATATTGCAAACCAAACAGGAAGTTTCCCAACACCCGTGAGGGCAGGTTTGCTCCCTGAACGGTAAGCCAGAAAATTAACCCCAACAAGGCAAGCATGATGGGTATTCCGTATTTTTGCGATGTGATGATGTCATCGATTTTTTTATCCCTGTTAAGCTTGCCCGCATCCTCCTTCACATATTTTTTTTTCAGTTCATTTGCATAGATATAGTTTTGCTCCGTGATTTTTTCCCTGATTTCAGGCCCACACTCTAAATAGGACAAATTCTTAAGGTCTTCGGATTCCCCTTGCTTTAATGACACACTTTCAATAGCTTTCTTTAGCTCATCCATACCTAGGCCGCTTCTTGCGGCTGTCAGCACAACAGGTATCTTTAGTTCATTCTCCAATCCCTGCCTGTCGATCGTGATATTCCTTTTCTTGGCCTCATCAATAAGGTTAATGCATAAGATTGCCTTTTTGGTAAGCCTGGAAACTTGGAGAAGCAAATTCAAATTTCTTTCAAGACAGGTGGCATCGGCAACCACAACTACAGCATCATAATTGCCGTAACACAAAAAATCTCTTGTAACCTCTTCATCCTTAGATGCTGTGAACAAGGAATAGGAACCGGGCAGGTCCACCAAAATATACTCCCTGCCCTTGTATTTATATTCTCCCCTGGCGGAGGTTACGGTCTTTCCGGGCCAGTTTCCAGTATGTTGCTTAAGCCCCGTCAAATAATTAAAAACCGTGCTTTTGCCTGTATTGGGGTTTCCTACCAAGGCTACGACATGCTGGCCATGACCCTTTTCTATTTCATAAATATCTTTTAATGATTCCAATCTGACGGATTGTGCCGTAAGTCCCATCCTGCCACCCCCTAGGTTACTTCTATAAAACTTGATTCCTCGTTTCT
>DCDC01000211.1 GCA_002316225.1 Firmicutes bacterium UBA1065
TTTTTCTCATCTATATAGGAAGGACCGCTGGACCTGCCTGAAAGCAGAAGGTTTACAAATCTTACGGCATCTGTACTGTTGCTCTTAAATACTACATATTTGTCCGGAGCACCTACTATGTTAGACTGTTTTTCAATTGATACAACCTGTTCAGTCTTGCCGTCAAACAAGCCGGGTGACCATACTTCAAAGCAGTCAAATCCTCTTGTATCCGGGAAGTTGCAGTAAATGTCCGCATACATGCTGTCAAAATATGTGGCATCATAACCTTTGCTCATAATTTCAGCAATGAAATTCCTTCTTCCCTGCCTCATATCGTATACATAGGTTCCTGCCGGATATGTTACACCATTATAAGTTACAGGTTCTGTGGTTCTTAATACTTTTGCCCCGTAACGCATAGTGAAATCAACTGTTCTTAAGGCCTCAGCAACGTTAAACTGATATTCCGGTGAACTTGGTACTACAAGATAGTCAGGGAAGAATGGGAGTTTTCCGCCTTGTCCGTCATCTTTTCTAACCCTGCCGACATACCTTGCAACACCGCCTACAGTTTCAATGAAATACTTATCTGCTGCTTCGGAATCTATGTTTTCAACGCCACGGCGTTTAAACTCAAATTTATTTAAAATAGATTCTTTTCGCAGGCTTGTGTATTTTATGTCCACTTCATGGCTGTCTTTGCCATCAATGCTCCTGTTAAGCACATTTCCATCATAGTAGGCAGTTTCACCATACATCAAAGCATTTAACATGGCATAGGTGATCGCATTTCCTGCTTCCAAAGAATCCAGGTTGGAATGCGGAAGCTCTATGGTCCATCCCATACAACCAAACAGCATTGAGAACATTGGTCCGTAAACATTACCGCCGTCATCCCATCCGTTATCCATTGAATCCCAGGGCAAGAGGAACCTGTTGTAACCGGTGCTGGCGGTTAAAGCCTTGCCTCCATAATAGGCTAACTGGATCATGTTGTTAAGAGTTAAATCCGGTTCATAGTTGGGACAGTGAGGAGCAGTACAAGGCTCAATAAGCATCTGAGATACATAACCGTGCCATTCAAGCATAACAATGGGATCCCATTTAGCAATGTCTTCCGTAAGGGCTATGGCTTCCGGTTGTGTCGCAAAAACTGTATCACGGTTAATATCCAGGCCGTATCTGTTTGTCCTTCTCATGGCTGCCTTGCCGTCAGGATTGTTTGTAAGGGTATTAACCATAATGAATTTGTCAAGAACATCAGCAGTGTTTATAGTCATTTCTTTTCTTGACTCATCACTATACCACTCAGTGCTGTTAACAATGTGATTATAGGCTGTATAACTTTGATTTCTGGCACCTGAAGGTCTGTAATTCCAATTTATCTGGTCGTTTTCAAATGTTTTGTATCTAATCGTCTTTCCTTCTTTTCCTCCTTCAATCATTGCATCGATAAAATGTATCATGGTGTCTGTTCCTGATATTTCATCGGAGTGAACATTGTTCATATAGAATGGAATAACGAAATCTATATCTTCAGGATCGGCATCTATATATTTATCGATTAAAGCCTGGGGGTTATCGTTCATCTGGTCCTTAAATCCGCCCGGCTTCAGATAATCTGTTACGGTTTTTTCATCTTTGGCAACCACAACATTCCATATTGCATTAAATCGTGAATAGTTATTATAATTTGCATTTTCCGGCATGTAGTTGTCTGTAAGACCATATCCCAATATGCTTACTTCAACATACACTCCGTCATCATCTCTTTCATATTCGCCGTATTCGTTTTTAACAAGAGGACCTGCTGCCATAAGACCATATGGTTTTTCATCAAGATCGACCCTTTCGCCGGTAAGTGCTTCTATAAGGTCCTGGCAGAATTCGTTTATTTCTATCCATGAATGATATCCGTCGTAAGGACCGATATGCACATCTGTTGAAGCAATTAATTGTCCGCTTATCAATGCTTCAAGAGCATATGTTCCGGGTCCCTGGTAAGCCGGACCGAATTGGAAGAATGAGCGGTTGTCAGCAGTTTGTCCACTTCCGAAATAGGCACCGCCGTTTCCGCCATAATACCCGTTATAAGGTATGTTATTGTTCCAACTGGCATTGCTTGGCGAGCCCCAGGGGCTATCAACCCTGATGCTGGCAGTAATCTTGTAAACATCATCCACTTTTTCAATATCTTTATTTAACAGTGTAAATATTGACGTACTTCCCCGCAAGTTCTTGCCGTTACCCCACTGGCTAAGAGGATAACCGCCATATCTGAATTCAATTGCATCCAAAAATGCATCCGGGTCTACAATTGATTCAGCGGGATACTCAAATTCCAAATTAAATATACGAGGTTCTTTAAGGTTGAAATCTCTGTGTAATGTATAGTACTTGTCCGGATCTTCGCCATTTTCAGCAAGGCCCTTATAAACCTCCGCTCTGTACAGTAACTGTATATCCCCTCCGTATATGACTTCTACAGATTTAATATTTAAGGGGTTAACTGTCCGAAGGGAACTCAGCATAAATGGTAGTGTTGCTTCTAAATTCAATTCGTTTTCATCTATTCCCAAGTCATCTTCTTCAGAACCATCCATTGGCTCTTCTTCTAAGTCAGGATCATTTTCATCCTGGCCCTCTTCGGTATCATCCCATGGCTCTTCCTCGACGTCAGGATTGCCTTCATCTTCTCCTTCTTCCTCATTATCCGATGGTTCTTCCTCTAAATCAGGATCATTTTCATCCTCATCTTCTTCAAAATCATCATCAGATGGTTCGCCTAAATCTTCCTCATCCTGGTTCATATCCTGATCAAGTACAGTTGGGGGGTCGATCATATCAGGGATAGAACCATCATAAGCAAAGGCATTAACACATAGTGAAAATACCATGCATAAAACAATTAATAAACTCAAAAGTTTTTTGGTTTGTTTGAATTTCATTAATTGGCCCTCCTTATTAATATTCCTTCTTTTGTTCTGGAGTTTTGGCTCTCCAATAATAATCGTTTTCCTTCACCCCTTTCTTTTCTTTAATAAACAATTGCTTAGACCTTCGAAATAACTTTTGCTGATATTTAATAAATATAATAGCATCTACACTATTACATTTCAAGTATATTTTGCATAATATTTATTTTTATAAAATTAGTAAAATACATTAATTTATTATAACTTCTATTTTTCATATGGCACTATTTGCTTGTTTTTGCTATATTATAGCGAATTATGTCGATTGTTGGTAGAATATTTTTATTAAAAAAGAAACTAATATTTTATGCATTTATATTCAATTAATCGGGTCCTGCAACAAATAATACTTTGTATATTTAAACATTATTGCGTTTCATCATAAACAATTATACGTTAAGCGCAGAATGGTATACTAACATGTAGTGTGTTATTAACATATTTAAAATGCAAAAAATAATATGAGCGTTAAGCAAAATTTGCTTAAACGCTCATACAATTAATAAAGAATCTAAATTACTATATATCTATTTCAAGCAGTATAGGCGTGTGGTCCTGCCTGGGGCCCGAATCAATCATTTCAGATTTAATAACCTTGTCTGCAATCCGATTGCTTACCAGCCAATAGTCAATTCTCCATCCTGAATTATTTATTTTGCTGGTTGCAACCCGCTGGGCCCACCAAGTGTAAACTTTAGGCACATCACCGTGAATATATCGGAAAGTATCAGTAAATCCCCTGTTTAATAGGTTTGTAAAACCTTCCCTCTCTTCATCGGTAAAACCTGCCGAACGGCGGTTGCTTTCAGGATGGGCCAAATCTATTTCTTTGTGTGCCACGTTAAAATCGCCTGTAGCTATTACATACTTCTCTTTATCCAAGCTTTCCAGGTAATCTGCAAATCTTATATCCCAAACCTGGCGGTCTTCCAAACGATTCAAACCATCCCCCGCATTTGGAGTATAAACCTGGGTTAAATAGAAGTCTTCAAACTCCAATGTTATAATCCTGCCCTCATAGTCCATGGTCCCGGGTGCCCCTATCTTGGGATAGGATACAAGGGGTTTCAAATTCTTCTTATATAAGGACATGGTGCCGGCGTAGCCCTTACGGGCGGGTTCTACCGAAGAATTCCAGACTATTTCATAATCAGGAAACATCTCATTCAAGACATCCAGGTGTTTCTTGGAAGGGCCGGTGCTTGGCAGCTTGGTTTCCTGAAGGGCAATAACCTCCGGATCATATTCTCTGATTGTATTCAATACATTTTTGGATAATAAGGAACGTGGAGATTCGCCAGTCAATGCCGCATTTAATGAATCGATATTCCATGAAATAAACCTCAATGCTTAATCCCCCTTATTCATGTTATAGATTGCTAAGTTTCTTTTATTGTAATCTATTAAATGAAAATCCGCAATCTATATCTTTTTTACTGTAATCTTTCCGCTTGCATTCTTGCCGGTTACTTGTATCACATATTCATCCGTTTCTGAAACGGTTACAGTGAATCTGCATGACTTCAAGCCGTTCCCCATATAGGGCTCACTGCCCTTTTTACCGTTGATTAACAGAACAATTTCTCCATATTTACAAGCTACTTCTACCTGGATTTCATCACCCTTCACAAGGGATAATTCACACTTGTTTTGGGAACTCCAATCCTTAAAATCCATTGTGAATCCACTACCATTGGGATTTTCAAGAATTACAATGCTGCCCTTTGTCGCGGTGCAAGCCGATATAACCATTAACACAGCAATAAACAGGGGAAGAAAAACAATCGGATGCATATTTTTAACCCTCCTTATCTTTGTGTTTTGTTTTCCAATAAGCATGACAACACCTCCTCTATAAACTTACCCCTCTCATTAATCCACGGGCTGTGGCCGGAATACTCAAACCACACAATTTTCTTGCTGGGCGCATTTAAAACCTCTACATATTCCTCTACTAATACCGTAGGCGCATTCACATCATGCCGACCCAGAAAGAAATATACGGGTACTGCCAATTCTGCATAATCGGTTCTCATGTCTATATCATAAAGCTGCTGGTATACATGGTTATATGTATTTATGATGCCACGAAAAAAATTGATTTTATCAAGCAGCCCATATTCAGAGGACCCTAGGTCGCGAAGAGTATTGTAGCCCGGATTGTGAATTTCCGGATTGCGGGCCATATAGGAACTTAAATAATTTAAATACACTGCGCTTTTCCATGTTACGTCCTTTCCGTAATAAGGAGGTACGCCATTTGCCATAAGTTTTTTTACTATACCCATATCATTTTTTAACTTGGCTATCTCCAAAGCCTTCTCGTAGTCAATCCTCTCAGTCTCGGCAAAGTCCACCATTTGCCCGGTGCCGATAAAAGCGTGATATGACTCAGGATACTTATCAATCAGGAAAATACCCAAGGCGCTGCCCCAGGATTCGCCCATTAAATAAATCTTTTCCTGCGAGAAGCGGTCTTTCAGGTATTCCGTCAGGGCATAACCGTCTTGAATATAAGTTTCGGGAGTTATATTTTTCGTTTTTTCCGCATTATAGGACTTGCCGGAGCCGGGCTGGTCCCAGTTTACAACAACAAAATACTTCTCAAGCTCAGCAAGTTCATGTCTCACCGCAGCCATTTGAGTACCACCCGGACCGCCTGCCAAAAAGAGAAGAACCGGGGCATTTTTGTCCCAACCTCTCAGGCTGACCCACTGCTTCCTGCCGTTCAGCTCAAGTTCTGTCAGCTCTGCAATACTGTTTTCAGGCCTTTTCCCCTTTTCATCAACAATGGGCGGAGTGAAGGCAGCTATCTGAGACCAGGTAACCAAACCCACGTTCAACATAATGGCAACAATTAAAAACACGCCTGTTTTTTTTAAATTATTAAGCTGCTTTGTTACATCCTTTTTCTTACTATTAGCAATGATACAATAAGTTCCCATGAATATAATTTTTACAAGTGCCACCATGGATAAAAGATTCAAAATTAAAAATAAATATATTTGAATCATACTAAACCTCCTTACTGTTTTATGTAAATACATTCAAGGGCGTTACCCATCACCGGTATATCGGTGATGCGGCAGTCTTTGGGGAACAACCAGTTTTGTTCCATTAGACTTTTGATAAGGCTGATTTTTTCAGTTTCTTTCAGCGGTTCACGGAAAACCAGCATGCCGCCCGGTTTTAAGGACTCTGCAAGGGCGGGAATAATTCTATTGAGTTCTCTTTCCGAAATATCGTGCAAAACAAAGTGGCAATACACTAAATCAAAGCTTTTATTTTCAAGTGCCGGAAATTCTGTTTGCACAAAAGTCACATTATCATAACCCCGCAGATTTTTGCGGCATTCATTAATCCACCGCTCAGAAATATCGAGACAGGTCAAATGTCCGTTTGTTAGCCTTTTTGCGGTATAGCGAGCGACCGTCCCCATGCCGCAACCAAAATCAAGGACCCGGTCACTGTCCTTAAGGGGCAGACTAATTGCAAATGCCTGGTAGACTGACTTGCCGTACAAAATAAAGGCAACCTTGGTTAATAAAATTTCTAAACGACTTGGTTCATATTTCATGTTTCCACCTCACAAAAAAATAAGCTGTATTTCAGGTTCATTGCCATCATAGCAACAAAACCTGTCATACAGCTGATATGAACTTTAAATTTACCTTAAATTATAGGAATAGTAATCCTAAAGGTACTCCCCTTGTCCTGCCTGGGAATAAGTGTCAAATCTCCACCGTGGGCTTCAGCAATTTTTTTTGCTATGGAAAGACCCAAGCCGCTGCCTCCGGTCCTGGAGTTTCGAGAATCATCAGCCCTTACAAAGGGCTTGAATATATTATCTGCAAGGTGAGGCGGAACTCCAATTCCATTGTCGCTGAAATCTATCACAGCCTGATTATTTTCCGCCGTCAAGCTCACGGTGACCAGGGTCCCCTTAGGATTGTACTGCAAGGTGTTATTGGAGAGATTTTGAAATATTCGCCCAAACCGGTCGGTATCCAGCATTACATAAATTGGTTCTTCCAATATATCAAATTCATACAGGAACCCTTCCCGCTCCAGTTGGGGCACAAGTTCACCGCAAACCCGGCGGATGTACTCGCTGATATCTGTTTTTTCCAGCTTCAATGAAAATTCCGGGCTGTCCATTTGGGAAAGCCCAAACAGCTCGTTAAGGAGCTTGTTTGTTTTTTTACTGTTATTCAAAATAATCTCAAGATATTCATTTCGTTCCTGTTCAGTCATGCCCGGCTTATTCATAAGCAGCTCTGTATAGCCCTGTATACTTGACATGGGGTTTTTAAGATCATGGGATATATCTAAGATTAATTTCTTTCTATCTTCCTCGGATTTTTTGCGAAGAGAAATTTCATGCTCTATTCTAGCTGCCATGTCATTAAAGGTATTCTGGAGCTGGGCAAATTCATTTTTAAGACGCAAATCCACCCTCACTGAATAATCTCCTTCACGCAAAAGCCTTGTTCCGTCACAAAGCTTTTGCAGGGGTACGGTTATGCTGGCAGCAGTAATCCTTGAATAAATAAAGGCGAAAAGAGCAAGTATCAAGAGGTAAGCCAAAACCACCAGGCCAATCACCCAGCCGGCCCGTGTAAAGTCACTTGACGGGGCATCTTTATTATAGACTATAGAAAAATCCAGCCGAATCGAAGTGGGAAAAGTAACAATAAGCCAAAATTCACCTTTTGGATTATATAGAATATCATAATGATATGGCTTTTTTGGACTTTCCGTTAAAAATGCCGTAAATTCATCTGCAGTTAACCTGTCTTTTCCGATGGTGTCAAGACCTTCCGTATAAACAACCCTGTATTCCCTGTCAACAACCTGTACACCGCCGCCGTTTTCCACGACTGC
Organism: Firmicutes bacterium UBA1065; assembly: GCA_002316225.1. Lineage (GTDB taxonomy): Bacteria > Bacillota > Clostridia > Tissierellales > Sedimentibacteraceae > Sedimentibacter. Next base: position 7,842 of record DCDC01000211.1, read on the forward strand.
GGATGCATCAATCTGCCTGTAATCATCTTTAATGATTGAACTTGCCGGAAACCTGTTTTTTACCAGCGAATCCGCAATCAGACCGCTTGCATATGATAACAAGGCAAATGCAAGTATTATATCAAAAATCGTAAGCAAAAATATAATGAAAAAATTCCCTAAAAATTGGTTAGATAGTTTCTTTTTCATTTTTTCCACCGGTATAATGGAGCTTATAGCCTATCCCTCTAATAGTCTTCAGATATTTTGGCTCTTGGGGGTCATCTTCAATCCGGTTCCTTATCCTGCTGATATGGACCATCACTGTATTGTCGTCAAAATAATATTCCTCATCCCAGACTGCATGATAAAGCTGCCTTTTTGTAAAAACCCTCTCAGGATTTTCCATAAAGTGAAGAAGCAGCTTGTATTCTTTTGCGCCAAGCTCAATCAGGTTTCCGTCCTTATAGGCGCAGCACTTTTCCTTATCTATGGATAAATTGCCGTATGTGATTAATGTACCGGTCTTTCCCTTAGGTGAGAGATACTCATTATTCCGTCTCAATTGGGCTCCCACCCGTGCCACCAGTTCGGTAATTGAAAAGGGCTTGGTAAGATAATCGTCGGCACCTAATTTAAATCCCAGTACCTTATCCATATCCTCCGTCCTTGCCGTGAGGAACATGACCGGGATGGTGCTGTGTTCCCTTATTTTGAGGAGAAGGTTAAAGCCGTCCATAACAGGCATCATAACATCAAGGATTACCAGGTTAACGTCCTTGGTCCTCAGGATGTCCCATGCTTCCTTGCCGTTTTGGGCTGTCAAAACGGTATAACCGTTTTCCTCTAAAGTAATCTTTACTAAGTTCCGGATATCGGCCTCGTCATCTGCAATTAATATGACCATGTGGTTCTGCCTCCCCTTAAGAATGCTCCTAGTTCAAATAAATTTTTTATATTTTACCATGACGTTAATTAAATAACAATGTTTTTTTCAAACATTTACCCTGCTGTTACATATTCTGCAAAACAATAATTTTTCCACAGTATCACCTAACACAATCCCAAGCTTTCGTTCAAAGGTCTTTCCTTCATGCTCTAGGGATTTAAGACTTTTCTTTTACCTTGCCTATACCAACCACATTTTATTGTTCTTTGGCAGACAGGTTATATGTCCGCCCTCATATAAAATAATATAAAATCAGGATTACGACCAGGAAAATCAAATTGAGCAGGGTAAATACCCCAAGATACACAGTATTTCGTTTACCAGGCACCTTATCGTAAAATTTGAAAGAAATCAAACTTGCCATAGATGCAATGATTGTCCCAAGGCCGCCTAAGTTAGTGCCTACTATCAAGGCAGATATATTATCGGTAAAGCCGGAAAGGAGAATAGCCGCGGGAACATTGCTTATTACCTGGCTGGCAAATACCGATGTAAGCAGTTCCTGTCCCTGTATAACACTTTGAAGCCATAGATTAATTTCAGGAACTCGCTTCATATTGCCGATAAATACAAACAAAAAAATAAAAGTGAGCAAGAGAGAGTAATCCGGTTTGGATAGCATCCTCCGGTCCATAAGAAGAACCACTGCCAAAATAACTGCTCCTGCAATATATACTGAAACTAAATGGGTTACGCTTGTCAAGGCAAACAGGAAGAGCAAGAGATAAACAAGAGCTCACCGGTCATTCAGTTATCCTGCCTTATAGTCAAATTATTGAAGATTTTTAAGGATCTCATGGTAGCGCCTTGTTGCCAATTGACTTTTTTGTCCCTTCTTACAGAATGTTAAAGCAGCCAAGGGATTTGAGTATTCTGTTTCCGGTCCCCGGCCAAAGCTGAATTTATTACACTTCCATCCTCCATCGGTCTGTTGGATATCTAATAAATGCCGGAAAGTTTTTTGCAGCCTGGCATCAGAAGCATAACCCATGCGGCAAAGCACATCGGCAGCATGGATAGTCTGGCATGGGTATATGGAACCTTTCGGATACAACTTAAAACGGCCGTCCTCCTGCCAAGTACTGAATATAAGCTCGGCGGCTTCTTTTAATATAGGCTCTGTGGGCTCCATGCCTAATTCCAATAAGTATATTACACTTTCCAAAGTTGAAAAGGGGGCTCCCTTTATTAAGCGCTTATCCGGTGTAGTCCAAAGGTCGGCTCCGTTATCATGCTTATGGGATAGTATTGCTTCAACGTCTGCTATATATTGTTTTTCTACAGCCATTATGCCAACCCCTCTCAATTCTTAATGCTTTTCTTGTAACCAATAAGAGAAAAAACCGCCCCAAACATTTCATCTGAGCACAAATCAAAAACAAGAGGAAAGAATTTCAGTTTTCCCATCATAATATCCCTCCAATAAAGAGTCTATAAAAAATAAGGTTTTATCTTTTAATTTCAACTATTAAAACAATTGCTTCTTCTATGAATTCAGCCTTTATGTTTTCAAAAATGTAATGGATAGAAACTTGATAGTCTTTTTCATCACTGATTTCGCAAAGCACAGCCCCATATTTTCCATGGGATATTGCGGAATCAATCGTTAGCACCTTAATATCGGTTTTCAGATATTTTTTAATATCACCAAGATTTGATCTTCCCTCTATCAGACCTCTGTCAGGGATTAATATTTTGACATTTTCAACTGACATATTTGCCAAATTATCAAAATCAAACGATAAAAGTTTAACAGTGAAGTCTTGGACAAATTTATTTTTAGGCGAATTACCGCAAGTTGAACTTAAATTTATTTTCATATATTTTCCCCCATAATTCTATAAGGTCACTATTTCGTATAATAATGCTTATACGTCGAAATAATTTATAACGCAAGTCATCATAATTGTAACTTATTTACAATCCAAAAGCAAATTAAGGAGCATATTTTTTTTCAAATTCTCTACGGGATACTATATAAAAAAAGCATATATTGCTATTAGAAACACAACATATGCTGACCATTAAAACTTTATATAAGACCTATCGTATTTTCCCATAAACACCCGCTTATCGGATATTATAATAAAAATATCCCGCTTTTTAATTGTTAGCAAGTGGATAATAATTATTAATCTCCGCCTGCCTTAAAATTGTATATCGGTTTTATGTTTTTGATAATTTCAACCGTATCACCGATATCTTCAATAATATCATCAATGCTCTTGTAAGCCATGGGGCATTCGTCCAAGGTATCCTTGTTAACTGAAGTTGTAAAGATCCCATCCATTTGTTTCTTGAAGTCCGACAGAGTGAATATTTTTTTTGCCTGGCTCCTTGACATGAGCCTGCCTGCCCCATGAGGTGCCGAATAGTTCCAGTCGGGGTTTCCTTTGCCGATACAAATCAATGAGCCATCCCTCATATTAATTGGAATTAACAACCTTTCTCCTGCCTGGGCTGAAACAGCCCCTTTTCTTAAAATCATATTCTTCGTGTCAATGTAATTATGTATGGTAGTAAACTCATCCGCTACTTTTAACTTCATACCCTCAATTATTTCATCCATTATTGCCTTTCTGTTCAGCATTGCAAATCTCTGAACAATTTTCATATCATGAATGTAATCTTCCATTAAAGGTCCGGTTAAGTAAGCTAATTGTTTAGTGCATTCTTTATTCTTCTTGCTCAAAGTTTGATAGGCTAATTTTTGATAATAATTAGCTACCTGGTAACCTAAGTGCCTGGAACCCGAATGAACGATAATATAAAGATTGCCGTCTTCATCCCTTGAAGCTTCTATAAAATGGTTGCCCCCGCCGAGGGTCCCAAGGGACAGAATGGCCCTTTCAATGTTAATGTTGCCCTCAGCCTTGCATTTAAGCTTTGACAGGTCTACATCGTCATTGTATTTATGGGCTTTCTTCCTGATATTAAAACCTGCCGGTATTTTTTCATAAATCAATTTGTCCAATTTACTGAGCTCAATGTGGGAATTCTTAATAAGGATAGTTTCCATGCCACAACCGATATCAACCCCTACCAAGTTTGGAACCACCTTATCGGTAATAGTCATGGTTGTTCCTATGGTGCAGCCTACCCCCTCATGAACATCAGGCATAATCCGTATCTTGGATTCTTTTGTGTATTCCTGGTCACACAAGCTTTTGATTTGTACTATAGCTCCTTCTTCAACTATGTCGGTAAACACTTTGGCAGTATTATATCGGCCTTCTATTAATCTCATTATATCAACCTTTCTTGTAACTCCGTAATACAGGACCTGATATCTTTTTTCAATATTATACCGAGAAAGGCATTAATAATCAATCATGTCATCTTGAAGGCAAGCTAAGAATCCCCCATAGTATCATCCTTAGGGCTGAAGCCGAAGAATCTCTTGAGATCCTTCGCTTGCTCAGGATGACAAAGCGTATCCATTTATCGTGGTGTGGATAACTCGTGATAATACTGAGTAAAACGAAGAATCTCATTATTTATGGTAACCATTCGGTTTACATAAAATTTTTTATGTTAACTAAATGTCAGTTATTGTCGAGTTTTTGTTCTAATTCCAAGAATTCTCCCTTTGATACACCGGATGTTTCAAAGGTAGCCATTTCATCTACAATTTTCAAGGCTGCTTCAACAATATTAAACATGAGTGCCGCTCCTGTTCCTTCACCTAATCTCATATTCAAAAATAATCTCGGTTCCAACCCCATATATTTCAATGCATACATCTGGCCTTTTTCTTCGGATAAATGAGAAGGTATCAAATATTGGGCGGTGAGAGGGTTGAGTTTTACTGCAATAAGAGCTGCTGCAGAAGATATTATTCCGTCTAATATGGTCGGTACATTATGATGGGCTGCTTCCAATATAGCACCTGCCATTGCAGCGATTTCCAAGCCCCCTACCTTAGCTATAACGTCCAGGCCGTCATCAGGATTGGGAGCATTTATTTCAATGGCTTTTTTTATTACTTCGTGTTTATGTTTTAAGGCATCACTCTTTAACCCTGTTCCGCTGCCGGTTGCTTCCTCAACGCTGCAACCAGTAATCACTGAAATGATAGCTGCACTTGGACTAGTGTTTCCAATACCCACTTCTCCTGTTGCCAATAAATTGATTCCCGACTCAATTGCATCCGCAGCAACCTTAGCCCCCATCAATATGCATTGAAGGGCTTCTTTTCTGGTCATAGCCGGGCCTTCAGCCATATTATCGGTTCCGTATTTTATATGATGAGCCATTAATTCCTGAGGTTCAACAGGGCTTACCATGCCTATATTGGTACAAATCAGTTTTGCACCTGCATGGTCAGCCAAAACGTTTATACCTCCTCCTCCCTTTAGGTAGCTGTAAAACAATTGAACGGTAACCTCTTGAGGGGCTGCGCTTACTCCTTCCTTAACAACTCCATGATCTCCGGCCATTAACAGAACTGCTTTTCCATTGATTTTAGGATATGGAGTTCCTTGTATTCCTGCCAGCTGAACTGCGATATCCTCCAAAGCACCCAAGCTCCTGATAGGTTTTATCTTGGCATCGAGTCTTTCCTGCATTTTTTGGGCTGAATTTAAATCAATCTTTTTAATACTTGCAGTGATGTCATTTAATACTGATTCCAGCTCCTTTTCGCTTGCATTTTTAATGTCCAAATTCTTGTAAAGCACTTTTTTCATTTGCATTCCTCCAATTATAAATTAACAAAAAATATTTTAACCAAAATTATTATCATTACTATCAGATTATTGGCAAATACCGTGTCATCTGAGACTTTTGACTCGAATAATCTAATGAGATCCTTCGCTGCGCTCAGGATGACGATCATTGTCATTCTGAGGGCTTTGGCCCGAAGAATCTCATGAGATCCTTCGCTGCGCTCAGGATGACATCGATATGCGCTCAGGATGACAGGCAGTAGAATCTCCCAAGTAAACAAAAAAGCCCCGCCATAATAAGAATATTATGGTCGGGACTTTGCCATCATCACCGATTCCATCCTTAGGCAGGTCTCCTGACTTAGACTCAAGCATCCACTTACCCCTTCCCGGCATGTGCCAGTGGTACGGTAAAGGACTAATCATTACAGTGTCGGGTACGTACCGGATTCTCACCGGTTTCCCTATTCTCCCCAAAGGGCACCTAAGAACATCGTACTAATAAAATTATAATAATAAGTTATTGTTAGGTCAATTATTATTTCGTCTTATATTTTAATAAGCTCGTATTTCATTTCTCCGAGGCCTATTTTTTCCGCATGCTTTAAGGTCTTCCTGCCTTTTTCAAAAAGTTTGCTGCCTGAATTCTTCTGGACTAAATCCAAACATGCGGTATCCAGGGATACGGGATCCTTTCCTGCAAGAACACCAATATTATCCGCAATCAAATTCATATGGTTTCCGATGCAGTCACAATCCTCAGTGATATTATGAACAAAGGCAATAAATATAATATCTTTATCCTTTGCTGCCCCATAGGCGTATTCAGCAAGTTTCTCCAAGAAATTTGAACCGTCCCATGTGTTTCTGATAGCACCCTTGGGACAAACAGCTATACAACCGGCACAACCCACACATTTGCTGCTGTCAATAACAGCAAAATCCTGTATGGTTATTGCATTGAAATTGCATTTTTCAAAACATATTCCGCAAGAAACACATTTCTTGGTTGACACGACCGGAGATATGCCTGAATGCTGTTCAAGTTTCCCTCCCCTTGCGGCAAAACCCATGCCAAGCTGTTTTATAGCACCTCCAAAACCTGCTGCTACATGGCCCTTAAAATGGCTCATAACTATAAACTGCTTATAATTTCCGTAACCTTTGCCAATCTTGCATGCTTTTATATAATCCTTGTTTATTTCTATTTCATCATATTCAGTTCCTATGTCTCCATCGGCTATCACGATTGGAATCTGCGTAAAGCCATGTGATTTTGCCGTTTCTATATGTTTCTCGGTGGTTGTTCTTGCACCCCTGTACAGGACGTTGGATTCAATATAAAAAGGAGTTACCCCATTTTCCTTCAGGTATTCTATAGTTTCATCATAGCACCTTGCAGGAATGAAGGTTTTGTTCCCTTTCTCCCCGAAATGAACCTTGATAGGCACTTCCTTTTCAAACTTATGGCCTGTTTCAGCGACAATTCTTTTTAACAGGGTCACTGCATCCTTTCCAAGTTTGCCATATTCAGATTCAGTATTTTCTATAAAGTATACTTTACTCACTTTTACACCTTCTCTTTCATTAGTTTAGTTTATACTTTATGCTATGCTATCATAGTGAAAATTCATTTATTATATCATCCTGATCATAGCCAAAGATCTCATTATTATTTAAACCATTCGGTTTACATAAAATAATTTATGTTAACTAAAAATCAGTTATAGTCGAATTTTTGTTTAAAATGTCGCAAAGATTTCTATAAGATTCTTATGAGTAAAACCATCATTTTTTCATTTTCTTGCCCCAATGGGCTAATGCTTTAAGGGCAGTGATTAGTTCTTCCCCGTTATCAGTCAGGGAGTATTCCACCCGGGGAGGTATCTCCAAAAACTGTTCTCTTTTTACAATTCCGTAAGCCTCCAATTCTTTAAGGGACTGGGTTAACATCATGTTAGTAATCCCCTGAATATCCCTTTTTAACTCGTTATATCGCATTGTTTTATTTTTATGTATAGCCCAAATGATAGGCAGTCTCCACTTTCCGCCGATAAGATTTAAGGTATAGGTCAAGGGACACCTGTCGTAGTTGCTTTTATAGGGTGCCTTTTCGCTCACAAAACCACTCCAATACTCAGTTTTTTCTGACCAAGACATAAAATACTGCATACTTGTAACATTAATTACAGCTGATATAATTATAATCGAAGATTGATTAATCAGTCAAATTTATATTTTTATGAAAGGGTGACAGGTATGACCATACATTATGAGGTCGTTTCAGAAGACAATATTTATTGTATCAAAGATTTATGCAATGGTTTAATGGCATATCAAAAATCAAAGGCCAAAATTCATCCTGAATTCTTTGATAATATGAATTTCGAAACCAGGATGCTTCCGGCCCTGAAAAGTTCAAAAGAAAACTATATAATAGCAGCTAAAGACAAGGATGAAACAATCGGATATGCTTACAGCACCATTGCCTCAAAATATACATACTCAGGCGGTTTTGCCACCTTGCAGTGCGATGCCTTTTTTGACTTTGATTCGGTAAAAACCGAAGATGTGGGCTGCCTGTCTCAATTTTTCATAAAAGATGATTATCGCGGCAAAGGCATTGGTTCACAAATGTTCAGGATGTCCATGGATTGGCTGAATTCATTCAAAGATATTAAAGACATTTTCATCTTTGTTTCAAACGGTAACGATGATGCCTTAAATTTTTATCTTAATAAAGGCTTCAAAATAAGCCATGAAATCCTTGACGGTTTTATAACAGTACTGAGGAATTCATAGCTATAATCATGGGATCCTTCGGGCTAAAGCCCTCAGGATGACATATAGAAATGCTACACCCTTAATGATCCGCGAAATCCCCTGGCACCATAGTAGGATTCTGCCCCATTGTGGTATACAAGCACAGTGTCATAGCGGCGGTCACAAAATAACGCACCGCCTAATTTTCTGATTTTAGCCGGTGTTTTAACCCAGCTTGATGTTTTCAAATCGAAACTTCCAAGCTTCTGCAATTCCCGGTACTGGTCTTCGGTTAAAATCTCAATACCCATTTGATGAGCCATATTAATTGCGCTGTTTTCAGGTTTGTTTTGCTTTCTCGACTCCAAAGCTTCATTATCATAGCATACATTTCTTCTGCCAATGGGGCTTTCACGAGAACAGTCAAAAAAGATATATTCATCCGTGTTTTCATCATAAGCAATAACATCCGGCTCTCCGCCGGTTTTTTCCATTTCATTAAGGGACCAGAGTTTTTCGGGATTGGCTTTTAACTTTACTTGTATTTTGTCCCAGTCAAGGTCCTTGTGACGACTCATGTTTTTCTCAAAGCGGTCTTTCAATATTTTAATTATCTCTTCACATTGTTTAATTGTTAACTCTTTTTTCATATAAAATCCTTTCTGATTATAATAGTTTAATATGGTTTTTTATTTATACCCTTAAATATGCCCAGCTAACAGCTGCTATTATCAAAAAACAAAAAAGGTCCTGTATTTAAAGGCAAAGTTAGTTATTGGAAAAGTCTATAATTTTGTTGTTGATTCACTTATAAATATAATATAATGGAATTCATAACAGAATTTATTATTTAAGGATGCTTAACATGAAGAAAAGAACAGACTTTATAATTGGAATGCTGTTTGCAATTGCTACCATAGTATTCATTATATTATTTCTAACCAATGATATGTTTTTTAATTGGGCTTTTGAAAGACATCATAATATATTAAGCTGGTATATAAGACCCTTATTTATAATACCTATGGTTATATTTGCATTTAAGAAGAGTTTTACCGGTATATTTGCTTCCATATTTGCCCTCTTTACAAGCATGTTCTGGTTTCCTGCACCTGCCGTAAAGAGTCCCCAGGTTTTGGAATTCCTGTCTTTTGAAATGGATTACCTGAAGGGTGCATGGACCGCTCCAAAAATAATTATGAGCTTAGCGGTACCCTTGTTTTTCTTCATGCTCCTTACAGCAGCATGGAAAAGAAACATGAAATGGCTTATAGGTGTTGTCATTGGGGCAGCTCTTTTAAAAATTATCTGGAGTATTGCATTCAGCGGCGAAGCAGGAATGTCAATACTAAAACCTGCATTACTGGGTTTAATAATCTGCATAGCCGGTTTATATTATTATTTTAAAAAGCATAAATGAAGAGACGGCAATCAGGAATAATTCTCCTACTTCCCATGATACTCTGCTTTATCCTGATACATGTTCATGTCGGCTTCTTTGAAGAGGCTATGTATATTGTCTGTTTTTTCGCCTGATATGGCATACCCGGCGCTGATGTTAAGTTGAAACGGAAATTGATTGGTTTTATTTAAAGCCTCAACGTTGTTTTTTATTTTTCGGATAGTTCTTTTGGCGGTTTCTTCCTTGCATTGCGGAATAATGACCACAAACTCATCTCCGCCATACCTGGCCAAAAAAGCAGAAGTTCCGTTAAAGGTTGTGCGCAGGATGTTGGCTGTCTGTATCAGCGCATCATCACCTGCCCTGTGTCCGAAATGGTCGTTAATATACTTAAAATCGTTAATATCTAACATGATTATAGCTATGTCACGATTTAGTTCTGCTTCATATGAATTGAGATACCTTTCCATGTTACTGCGGTTGTTGAGGCTGGTGAGTGAATCCCGAGACATGGCTTCATTTTCCTTATTGAGCAGAACCAAGAGACTTGAGATGACGGTACATGGCCATGTCATGCTGATTCCGTAATACACTGTCTGCACAATTCCGCCTAGAAACGGAGGAATACCAAAAAAAGCAATAGTCAACAATTCTTTCCTGCGATCAGTTACTGCCTCATTTTTATAATTCATTAAAGCCATTACGGATACTGACAGCAGATATGCAAGTATTACGACAGACATGGGAGCAGACAAGACACCGCGATGGTAATAGTTGAATTCGTCTATATAAAAGCACCAGCCGTTAATTGGAGAGGTGCCAACAATAATGCTTAAAATTGCAAAGGGTATGAGGACTAAAAAAGTTTCTTTCCTGCTTGGTATATTCCGGCCAAAAATACGGTAATGTGAATACCTAATCCACTCAATAACAACGGCAATCTGCATTAAAAAATAGAACATGATAATTGCATAGCTTAAAATGCGTATAAAATTTCCGCTTTTGCCGTTTAATAACCACATTCCTATATCAGACAAGAGAATCAGCAGAATTTCTGCTTCGATCCTGGTAAGCAGCCAGACATCATAGTTATATTCAAAATTATTTTTGTAGGTAATAAGAATTATTAAAGCAATAATAAAGGAAAAAGTATTAATACCGATATTAAATAGTAATGTTTCGGCTACGTTCAATGTTATCATGATTGGTCCTTTTTGAAAATTACCCGCTCTGCATTATGATTTTTTATAAGAATCATGCAAAAGGAGCCCTTAAATAGTATATCATAAAACATAAAATTAATATATCATTATTATTCTGTTATGTCCGCATAGGAAAAAAGAACAATCTTTTTCAGGTCATCAGGTTTTATCTCTATCTGGTATCCTATCTTTCCGGCGCTGACAAATATTGTATCCTGATTTGCGGCACTTACATCCACAACCGTTGTAAATCTTTTTTTCATACCTATGGGTGAACATCCCCCGTGGATATATCCGGTAAGGGGCAGCAATTCTTTTGCCTTAATCATTTCAACGGACTTCTCATTCACCGCTTTTGCCGCTTTTCGCAAATCTAATTCTCTGCTGACAGGGACCACAAAAACATAATGCTCACCGGATTTCCCAACAGTAACAAGTGTTTTAAACACCCGGTTTTCATCTTGTCCAAGAACTGCAGCTACTTCAATACCGCTGACTGCACCCGTATCGACATAGCAATGGTGACGGTAGGGTATCTTAGCCTGTTCCAATAACCGCATCGCGTTGGTTTTTTGCTCTGCTTGTTTTTTTGCTTCTTTACCCATAAATAATACCTCTTATTACAATATCTTAACCCCTTAATTATAATTATAAACTATTTATATATCAGGTCAATGTAAATAATTTTTCCAATAATAGATAGTCAGGAAGACAGCTTTGAATATTGTTTGTCAGAAAATATTTTAATGCATGGAATTTTTACTGCAAAATACGGAAAAGGTATGGTATAATTAACAAACACATTAAAAAACTACAGGGGTATATATGAAAAAGCATAACCAATATGAAACCTTGTTCAGGAAAAACAAAAATACCGGCCGTGTAATTATAGATATTGCTTTGGGAGATTATATGGAGTTCTTTAATGAATGGGACAATTCCGCCTATAAGATGCGGGACATACATTCAGACTTGGTGCGATTTCTTGATTTATGCTCAGATTATATCCCCCTGCGAAAAAAGATAGAAATTGTATTTTCCATTGAAACAAGCAAAGCTGATAAAGAAAGAGAAGATTCAATCCGCTTAAGTTACAGCAATTATTATAATGCTTTGAAACGTCTGGAAAGCCGTAAAGTAAATAGATATATCAGGATGTCGATGATTTTGCTTATTATATCCCTTGTATTGTTGACTTCATACGGGTTTTTCTACGAAATTCAAGTAGAAACAATTGGTTCCTTGGTCTTGCTTGAAAGCTTGCTTATTGGTGGATGGGTTTTTGCCTGGGAGGCCGTACATACCCTGTTTATTGATATAATTGAGCCGGTTAGAAGGATGCGTGAAATACAGCGATTTATTGAAGCAGATATTACTTTCGTCTATCCGGGTTCCAATAACAAAGAAACAGTTTAAATATTAATCTTTTTAAAATTCCGCAGGGTTTGTTCTGCGGAATTTTTGCATTATTTTTTAGCAGCATTCTTCGCCGCTTGAACAGTCACAGCTCGGTTCATTCCCGCTAAGCCAGCCTGTAATTACTGCCGTTGCACATCCCACTCCGGTTTTGACAGTGATGGCGTTTACGG
>DCDC01000052.1 GCA_002316225.1 Firmicutes bacterium UBA1065
ATTTTCTTTTTAAATAGTGTATAATATTGTCAAAAACATATGAGAAAAGGCGACTGCTATGGATGAATTTATAAAGTTACTTGATCCTTCGCTCAACTATATTGAGCATATAACAAAAGATAAAAAATGCATTATTACAGTTGAATCTAATCGAAAAGATGCAATATGTCCCTATTGCGGAATGGCATCATCAAAAAAACATTCAATGTATAAGAAAGAATTTCAGGATCTTCCTATTCAAGATAATCAAGTTATTATACTGATAAGGAATAGAAAAATGTTTTGCATAAATCCGGAATGTAGCCATAAAACTTTTTCAGAACGATTTGATTTTATTCAATATAAAGCCAGAAAGACAGAGCGTCTTATTAAAAAAATATTGGGTATATCGTCAAGGCTAAGTTCAGTTGCTGCATCTACAATGCTTAAAAGCGATACAGTAGAGGTCAGCAAAAGTACAATTTGCAGAATGATTAAAAAAAACGCCTCAGGTAGTAGATAAGAATAAAGTCTTTAAGGTCTGTATAGACGATTTTGCATTCAGGAAACGTTACTCATACGGAACAATTATGATTGATATTGAATCGCACCGTATTATAGATTTACTGGATTCTAGAGATAAAGAGACGGTAACCCGATGGTTGAAGACATTTCCAAATATTCAGGTTGTATCCCGTGACGGTTCTCTTACGTACGCATCAGCAATTTCTGATTCGCATCCTAATGCCATTCAAGTAAGTGACCGTTTTCACCTGTTAAAAAATCTGTCAGAAGCACTTGAGAAATATATGCTACGTCTTTTCCCGGCAAGATTAGAAATACCAACTACAGGAATTTCACAAACTCCTGAAATGAAGGCATTATTAGATACAAGAAATCGAGCCCAAAGGATTCGATTTGCAAAACAAAAGCTCACAGAAGGATTTACCATAAGTGAAATAGCACTTGTTATGCATGCTTCAATTTCCACAATAAGAAAATATTTATCGATTAGGGAAGAAGACATTCCTGAAGATATTAGTTCGGTAAGAGAACGGCAACATGTAGATGCTATGAACAAAATGAAATGCAGAATAGAGAATGTCAGAAATCTTTATAATCAAGGCTTTTCAATTGAAGAGATATGTAGAGTTACTGGACATATAAGCCAAACAATCAGAAAATATTTATCAGAAGAATGTTCTTTAATAAATGGACATTATGACTATAGGCGTCCTGGAAAATTACAAAACTTCGAAAAAGAAATTATAGAGTTACGGTCACAAGGAGTAACATATCCGAAAATAACTGAAACAATCCGAGCAAAGGGATATAATGGAACTGTTGCTGCATTAAGAGTATTTATGCAGAAAGAACGTGAACATCAGAAGAATGTAGTATCAAAAGATGCTGGAAAGAATGAATTTATAGCAAGAAAATGGATGATTCAATTGATTTATCGAAATATTGAAAAGGTGAAAGGTATAACACAAAAGCAATATGAAGAGGTTTTAAAGAAATATCCGATTTTAGGAATGGCATATGAAATCCTGCAACAATTTCATGGCATTATTTTTTCGAAAAAGCCGGATAAATTGGAGACATGGATCTGTGAAGCCGAGAAATTAGAAATAACGGAAGTTAACGCTTTTATAACAGGATTAAAAAGAGATTTAGATGCAGTTAAAAATAGCATAATTTATCCATATAATAACGGCCTTGCAGAAGGAAGTGTGAATAAGTTAAAGGTAGTAAAACGTATCATGTATGGCCGTAGTAGTTTTGAATTGCTAAAATCAAAACTACTACGGATTGAAGCCACACATTAATCAACTAAAGTAGGAAAGAACCGTAAAATAACTAAGTGTATTGACAAGATTAAGTCTAACTTCCAGCTCTTTTGCAGAACTCTTGTGCATCTGGAGACCAAGGAAGGTAGTCTTCAAGAAATTCTGGGTATTGTCCAAATTGAACTCCAGGGAGATTTTTAAATATGAATCTCAGATATTCATATGGATTTAGTCCATTAGCTTTAGCAGTCTCTACGATGCTGTAGACAGCAGCACTTGCATCAGCACCTTTTGGACTTCCACTGAATAGCCAGTTTCGGCGACCGACTGTAAAAGGTCTTATGCTGTTTTCGGCGAGATTGTTGGAGATAGAACAATTTCCATCTTCAAGATAGGTCATTAATCCTTCTTTCTGGTTAATGGCGTAGTTCATAGCTGCAGCAAGCTTTGATTTTGGAAGGCACAGATCAGCATTTGCTTCAACCCATGACCAAAAAGCATCAAGGACAGGCTTTTCCTGCTCCAGACGCTGGATTTTTCTCTCTTCAGGTGTAAGAGACTCAAGTTGAGTTTCAATTTCAAATAATTTATTGCAGTAACCAATTGCAATGCTTGGAAGTGTAGCTTCCGGACTACTTACATCCTTTGGTAGTGCATCTATGAAATGTCGCCGGACATGTGACCAGCAGAAGCACCTCGTTATATCGGGTACTTTATTGTACCCAGGGTAAGCATCCACATGAAGATATCCGCGAAAACCTTTTAAAAATTCTTGAGGATGTTTACCACTTCTTGTTTGCTGATATTCAAAGATCCGAATTGGTGTTTTTGATCCGTTGTATGTCCCATATACCCACATGTAAGAATCCGTAGTATTCTTACGCCCTTCTTCATTAAGTACTTGAACTGTCGTTTCATCAGCATGTATATATTTCTCTTGTAGCAACTTGGTGCGTAGAAGTTTTACGATTGGTGCCAACCAGTCACGTGAAGCAACTATTATCCAGTTTGCCATCGTTGCTCTACTGAGTTTAATACCCAAGTTCTCCCAGTCCTTTTCCTGCCTGTATAATGGAAGAGCATTCACAAACTTTTGGTACATGACATGTGCAACTGAAGAAGGTGATGCCATGGAGTGCATTACAACAGGATAAGGCATTGGTGATTTCTCAAAGTATGGATTATCTGTTCTTTTGCAGCTGCGGCATTCATAGGATTCACGGTAATAGTCAATAACCCTTACTTTTGCTGGTATATATTCAACTTCGGTGCGGATAAATTCCTCTCCAACTGTGAATAGAGGATTATTGCATTGGGGACACGCAAGATCTTCATCATCAAGCCTGCAGATGACTTTGTCATGTGGAAGATCTTTAAGAAGTTCCATTCGCTGGCCTTTAAATTTCTTACGTCTATATTTGTCAATTTCTTGGAGTGTTGGTTCAGGAATGGTTGGAACAGCTACTTCTTCGGCCTCGTCGAAAAGATGGAGTTGTCCTATGACTGCCGATGTCTTTTCACTGCTTCTGCCAAAGAGTTTACGGGTCAAGAATTCTACTGATTCATGGAGACGTTTATTCTCCTGTACCAGTAAAGCGATCTTATCTTCCAGTTGTTTAACATAAGCTTCAGTATACATTATTGGCAGTCTCTTCTCCTGTTTTTAATAGCTTAATTATACCATAAAAGAGAGCTTTTTGCATCAAAAAAAGCCTGAATTTCTGCATATTTTCAGACTTTTTTAAAATTATAATATTTTTGATTCTTTTATTTGTTTAACAGCTTTAGGTTGAATTATTGAAAGTCCTTCAAGGAGCCACCGGAATTCCTGAGGAGTGATAAGTTTAACTTCTTGGGTATTCCTTGGCCACTGAAATTTACTGCCTTCTAACCTTTTGTAAAGAAGAACAAAACCATCTCCCTCCCAGTAAAGTGCCTTAAGCCTATCTCGTTTGCGTCCACTAAATAGAAAGAGACTGTTGTGGAAAGGGTTAAGTTTAAAATTCTGCTGAACAATGCCTGCAAGTCCATCAATTGATTTACGCATATCCGTATAGCCACAAGCAATATATATGTTTTCCGCCTTCGAGATATCACCTAGCATATACTTTTCAGAGCCTTAAGTGTATTTTCAATTATGCTGTTCGTTGCACTGTTCTGAATTTCTATAACAGCATAATTAAGTTTAAGAATTATTGCAGGCTGTGTTGCTTCAATGGCTGGAACTTTGATTTCAGCAAAAGCAGGTTGAACTTCATTATCAACTTTAATCGGAACAATTGACTCTTGATGTTTTTTACTTATGCCCGGAATAGAATTGCAGGCAGCAATACGCACTTTTCTCAGCCAATAGTAATAACTTTTAACATTTATACCGTGCTCCTCACACCAGGAACTAACTGTCTGACCACTGTTTCGGCATTCTTTAATAATTTCAGCCCAATAATTTAGGCGATACTCATTAGAAACTTTCTGTACATCCATGCAAATATCCCTCACTTTTTAGAGTTTTAATTTAGAGTCGAAAAACTTGAAATACTCTAAATTACTTTTTAGGGTATTATCTCATGGCCTTGTAAAGGAGTCTATACACCGAGTTATTAGTCGGTTACGGGGCTGTTGCATTATCGATTAAAAATCGTAGTGCAATGCCCCTTTTTATTAGAGAAAGATAATATATTTCATCTTTACAATATTACTTTCCATTCTTGCTCTTAAAAAAGGGTACACTAAATAAACGACACACACTTCGCTACTTTTTTCATAAATATCGTTATGTTTATGCTGTTTTTAATGGGTGCAAATAAGTGGAACACCGTTCTGACTGAATTTTATTGTGCAGTTTGTTTACATTATGTGCTAAACCAAGAAGAATACATTCTGCTAAGATATTCTTTTTTCCCTTGCACAAAAAACGTCTGAATCCCATGTCTTGTTTTATTTCCCCAAAAGCCCCTTCAGCCTGAATGCTACGATTCATCCTAAGTTCGGTTCCTTCATCACTAAGGATTCTTTCCAATGCTTCCTCACGTTTTTGCTGAAACAGTTTTGATATTTCAAGACGCTTGGTTCGTTCCTCCAATGGCTTTTTGCTGCTTCCCTTAATGCATTTTGATTTGAGAGAACATCCATTACAATCTTCGCATGTATAACAGGTTTTCTTGCTTATATATCCAGTTTTGCTTTTACTTAACTTCGTTCCCGTTACTTCTAGCTTTTTACCATTGCTACATATGTAAAAGTCGTTTTCTTTGTCATAACTCATGTTTTCCTTAAGGCTAATATCAGTTTTATATTTACGTCTCTTACTAATCTCATAATTGGAAGGCTTGATAAATGCGTGTTGATTATTCTCTTCAAGATAAACGTAGTTTTCTTCACTTTCATATCCTGAGTCAGCAACTATATTTTTGTAAGTATACTTCAAATGACTCTT
>DCDC01000201.1 GCA_002316225.1 Firmicutes bacterium UBA1065
TTCATATTCTTCCTTACACTTGGGACATAATACCTTTACCAGCCTCTGGGATATTATTCCGATCAGTGCTGATGACACCAGGTAAGGTTCCAGGCCCATGTCAATTAGTCTTGCAACAGTTGACGGGCTGTCGTTTGTATGTAATGTTGATAAAACCAGGTGGCCTGTTATGGCTGCCCTGACTGCAATCTCCGCAGTTTCCGCATCCCTTATTTCCCCTATCATGATGGTGTCCGGGTCCTGCCTGAGAATTGACCTTAAGCCGGATGCAAATGTCAAACCTGCCTTGGGGTTTACCTGGACCTGGTTTATACCTTTTAACTTGTATTCCACCGGGTCTTCTACGGTAATTACATTTTTGCTGGGTACGTTAAGCTCCCTCAAAACCGTATAAAGGGTGGTGGACTTGCCGCTTCCCGTTGGTCCCGTAACCAGCATCATCCCGTAGGGCTGGGCTATCATCCTGTTTAATTTTTCCAAATCCCCTTCGCTGAATCCCAAACCTTCTTTTGTAAAATTGAAATTGCTCTTGTCCAAAATCCTTATAACGACTTTTTCCCCGTATACCGTGGGCAGTGACGAAATTCTCAGGTCTATTTCGTTGTCGTTGAACTTCATCTCAACCCTGCCGTCCTGGGGGATTCTTTTTTCCGCTATGTCCATCTTGCCTATGATTTTAATCCTGGTTACTATGGCTGACAGGTTTGATCTCGGCAAAACCATTATTTCATTTAAATCCCCGTCAACACGAAATCTCACCCTAATATCGTTTGCACTGGGCTCGATGTGAATGTCCGAGGCCTTGCTTCTCATGGCTTGTTCGATAATGGAGTTTATGAGTTTTACTATGGGAGCGGTCGCAACCTCCAGCATTTCCTGCTCCGTGTCTATTTCGTCTTCAATGGGAGCAAAGCTGTCGGAAAACTCGTCCAAGGCCTTTTGAGTCAAAACATTGGTGTAGTATTTTTCAATTACTCTCTCTAAGTCCATGCTGGTGGCAAGACATGGAGTTACGTCCATTTTTGTATACAGCTTCACGTCATCTATGGCAAAGAAGTTCAAGGGGTCCACCATAGCGACTATCAGCCTGTTCTCTTTTCTGTCTATTGCTATCAGCTTGTACTTTCTTACGATACTCTCAGGTATCAAGGTGGCTACATTGGGGTTTATCTCATACTTGGTCAAATCTACTATGGGAAATCCCAGTTGCTGCTCCAAAGCCTCCACGATCTCTTCCGGCTTCAGCCATCCCTTATCCACAATTATTTCGCCTAATTTCAGCTGGGATTTCTTTTGGTCCTTCATCGCCTCATCAAGCTGGTCTTGTGTGATTTTACCCGCGTATAAGAGTATTTCCCCTAATTTCATGTTCGGCTTTTGCATAGGCTTATCATCCTCATAATTTTTATCCGTGGTGTATTTTTAATCCGACCTTAAAATATGTAATTATTCATAGATTGAATTATAGATTATAACGGCCTCTTTGTCAATGAAATTTGTTGCATTATGAGGATTTTTGCTTATTTTGTTGTTATGTTTAAATTATATTTACATGTAATTACATTTCCATTCCTTTTGGATTATAATTATATTATTTTTTAATTACATTTCAATTACACGAGCCAAAAATCAGGGTATTAAAAAATCCGCCGTGAAATATGCGGATTTTATTGGCGTTTAAGTATAATTATTCCATTTATTTTTTTCTCTGCTTGTCTTTCGGAACGACACAGGTGCCTGATGCCCTGCAAACCACTATGGGTTCTTCCAGAACATCACATGCCGAATCGTTTATGTCAGGCCTGGGTACTATCACCTTTCTTGCTTCAAAGACCATTTTTCTTGAAGAGTTCCCTTGGGATACTATTTCTCCCTCTGCTTCGATGTAATCTCCGGCATATACCGGTGCCAAAAATTCCACATTGTCATAGGCAACAAAGAGTCCTTCGTCTCCGTCATTTCTTATTAAGAGCTCTGTCGCCACGTCTCCGAACAAGCCTAACATTCTTGCCCCGTCAACCAAGTTTCCTCCGTAATGGGCATCTTGTGTGCTCATCCTAAGTCTAATCAATGATTTCATATCTTCCTCCTAAATTTTTTGCTCTTGTCACTTGCCCTGTGACAAGCTAATTTTAGCATTTAAAAGAGGGCTTGTCAAATTTGAAATCCTGCCCTCAAATTAATCTTCCTAATCTTTAAAAGCATCTTTCATTTTTCCGAAGAAGCCTTTTTTGTCGTTATCGGGTTTTTCACCCATTTCATTGGCAAACTGCACTAATATGCTTTTTTGTTTTTCGGTAAGCTTCTTTGGAACTTCTATTTTAACCCTTACATACTGGTCGCCTCTTCCGCCGCCCCTTAGATTCTTGATACCCTTATTTTTAAGCCTGAAAACCGTTCCCGTCTGGGTTCCTTCAGGAACCTCATATTTAACCTTGCCGTCAATGGTGGGTACTTCAATGGAACCTCCAAGGGCTGCCTTGGCAAAAGAAATGGGTATTTCGCACCATACGTCATTACCGTCACGCTCAAATATTTCATGGGGTCTGACATTGATATATACGTACAGATCTCCCGGCGGGCCTCCCCTTTCTCCGTGGTTTCCTTCACCTCTTAGGGGAATTACGGAGCCCGTGTCAACTCCTGCAGGTATGTTGATTGAAATCTTCCTTGATTTCTTTTCCTTGCCGGAACCGCCGCAGGATGTACAAGGTTCTTCCACCACTTCTCCCACACCACCGCAGGTTGTGCAGGTTCTTGAGCTTGCAAATTGCCCGAAGGGGGTCCTTTGCACCGTTCTTATGGTGCCGGTACCGTGGCAGTCGGGGCAGGTTTTCCTGCCTGTGCCTGCTTTTGCTCCCGTTCCGTCACATACATGGCATTTTTCTATACGGTTAATCTTAATTTCCTTCTTGGTTCCAAATGCTGCTTCCAGGAAGTCTATATCAAGTTTTATCTTCAAATCGGAGCCAGCTTTAGGTCCGGTCCTCTTTGTTCTTGTAGCGCCGCCGAAGCCTCCTCCGAAGAAATCTCCGAATATATCACCGAATAAATCTCCAAAGTCGGTGAATCCCCCTTCTCCGAATCCGCCAAATCCGCCGTTTTGGTCAAATGCCGCATGACCGAACTTATCGTATTTAGCCCTTCTGTCCGGGTCTGAGAGTACTTCGTATGCTTCGTTTACTTCTTTAAATTTTGCTTCTGCTTCCTTGTCGTTCGGGTTTAAATCAGGATGGTATTGCTTTGCCAGCTTTCTGAATGCTGCCTTTATCTCCTTTTCATCAGCGTCCTTGCTGATTCCAAGGATTTCATAGTAGTCTTTTTTCGCCAACTTACCACCTCCTTACTGTAATGTGCGACATACCAATATAACGGATATTTTGTCATCCTGAGCGAAGCGAAGGATCTCATCGCGTACGCTTTGTCATCCTGAGCGTAGCGAAGGATCCCATCATATCCATGGGATTCTTCGGGCTATCGCCCTCAGAATGACACGCTTTTTATGCCCTCAAATGACAAAAGGGGGGACCCCTGTCACATGAACCAAGCTAAATCCTTGGCAGGATTTAGCTTGTGATATGTCTATGTTTTCCTGTATGATCTGTCATCCTGAGCGAAGCGAAGGATCTCATAATCTCCATGGGATTCTTCGGGCTGGCGCCCTCAGAATGACACGATTCTGGCGCCCTCAGAATGACACGATGCTATCGCCCTCAGAATGACACGCTGTTTACGTCCTCAGAATGATACTATTTGTCGTCGTCGTTTACTTCTTCAAAATCTGCATCCACAACATCATCTCCGGGTGCTGCCGCGCCTTGGTCAAAGCCGGCACCGCCATCAGGCCCTGCCTGTTGCCCTGCCTGGGCATACAGCTTTTGAGCAAGGTCATTGAATACCTTGGTCAGCTCATCGGTTTTTTGCTTCATCTGAGCCGTGTCGTTGCTTTCGATTGCTTTCTTGAGAGCATCCGCAGCAGCCTGGGCTTTTGCTTTTTCTTCCGCCGAAATCTTGCCTTCTAAGTCCTTAAGTATTTTTTCCGTCTGATATACCATTGTGTCAGCATTGTTCTTTATTTCTATTTCTTCTTTTTTCCTTCTGTCTTCCTCGGCAAATTGCTCGGCTTCTTTTATTTTCTTCTGTATATCTGCTTCGGACATCTTTGTGGAAGCAGTGATTGTTATTTTTTGTTCCTTACCGGTTCCCAAATCCTTAGCGCTTACATTAACTATACCGTTAGCGTCGATATCAAATGTTACTTCTATTTGGGGAACTCCTCTGGGTGCGGGAACTATGCCTGTTAATTGGAATCTGCCCAGGGTGATGTTGTCTGCAGCCATCGGTCTTTCACCCTGCAATACATGGATGTCAACCGCAGGCTGATTGTCTGAAGCAGTTGTGAATATCTGGCTTTTCTTTGTTGGTATGCGGGTATTTCTTTCGATTAATTTAGTAAATACTCCGCCCAGGGTTTCAATTCCCAATGACAGTGGAGTAACATCAACAAGGAGTATATCTGTTCCGAATTCTCCTGTCAATACCCCGCCTTGAATTGCTGCACCTATGGCTACGCATTCGTCAGGATTTATTCCCTTGTGGGGCTCTTTGCCTGTCAATCTTTTTACGGCTTCCTGAACAGCAGGAATTCTTGTTGAGCCACCAACCAGGAGTACCTTGTCGATTTGAGAAGGTGTAAGTTTGGCATCAGCCATTGCCCTTTTAACGGGCTCTACGGTCTTTTCTACCAGGAATGCAGTCAGCTCGTTGAATTTTGCCCTTGTAAGGTCCATGTTCAGGTGTTTTGGCCCGTCCTGGGTAGCAGTGATAAAGGGCAGGTTAATCGTAGTTGTCATTGCGCTTGACAATTCCTTCTTGGCATTTTCTGCAGCTTCTTTTAATCTTTGAAGTGACATTTTGTCATTTCTTAAGTCAACGCCGTGCTCTTTCTTGAATTCGTCTGCTAAGTAATCTATGATAACCTGGTCGAAGTCGTCTCCACCAAGCCTGTTATTTCCTGCTGTGGCCTTAACCTCAAATACCCCGTCTCCTATTTCAAGAATGGAAACGTCAAAGGTACCGCCACCTAAGTCATAAACCATTATGGTCTGCATCTGGGTTTCCTTGTCAACACCGTATGCCAATGCTGCCGCCGTCGGTTCGTTTATTATCCTTCTAACGTTTAAGCCTGCTATTCTTCCTGCATCCTTTGTTGCCTGTCTTTGGCTGTCAGAGAAGTACGCAGGTACGGTAATAACTGCATCGGTAACCGGTTCTCCAAGATATGCTTCTGCATCCGCTTTAAGTTTTTGAAGTATAAATGCTGATATTTCCTGAGGTGTGTAAGACTTCCCGTCAATGGTTACTTTATGGTCAGATCCCATTTCTCTTTTAATTGATGTTATTGTTCTGTCGGGGTTGGTGATTGCCTGTCTTTTGGCTGTTTCTCCCACCAATCTTTCCCCGTCTTTGGTGAATGCCACGATTGAAGGTGTGGTTCTTCTTCCTTCCACATTAGTTATAACAACGGGTTCTCCGCCTTCCATAACTGCTACGCAAGAGTTCGTTGTACCTAAGTCAATTCCTATAATTTTGCTCATATTTTCCTCCATTAATGATTAAATTAAATATTATCTGAATTTATAGTTTTGTCGTAATTATTATTAGTATTGTCATCCTGAGCGTAGCGAAGGATCTCTTCATCTCCATGGGATTCTTCGGGCTGTCGCCCTCAGAATGACACTACGACTTTTTGCAGATTCGGACCATTGCCGGTCTTATGAGTTTGTCATTTACAGTATATCCTTTTTGAAGTACATCAATTACTATTCCGTCATCAAATTCTTCACATTCTTCATAACCGACTCCGTAGTGCAGGTTGTGGTCAAAGGGTTTATGTAATGCATCTATTTCTTTTAACCCCTTTTTGCTTAGTATTCCCATAAGCTGGTTGTAAACCATCACTACACCTTCCTTGAAGGGATCCGATTCGTTTGTTTCGGTAGCAATTGCCCTTTCAAAGTTGTCAATTACGGGAAGCAAGTCGCAAATTGTGGCGGCAATTGCATCCCCGTAAGTTGATAGTTTTTCTCTTTCTGTCCGGTCCTTGAAGTTCAAATAGTCTGCCTGAAGTCTTAACAACTTGTTGTTAAGAGCTTCTATTTCCTGGTTTTTTTTAATCAATTCTTCATTTTCCTTTGTTGTTTTTTCAGCTTCTGCTGTCTCTTCTTTTATATCATCTTTTTCTTGACCTTCTGCTTTTTGGCTGTTATTTTCCTCTGCAGTATCCGCCTTTGCCTGGTCGGCTTCACCGGAGCCGGTTATTTCAGTATCTTTGATTTCCTCAGTATTATTGTTTACTTCATCACGCTTTTTACCTCTTGCCATTTCTTCACTCCTTGTCTTCTATACTTTCTATACCGTAATTTTGATTGATTATATCGCTTATTGCATCGGATATGGATTTAACCGTCGAGATTACATTATTGTAATCCATCCTTGTAGGTCCTATGACTCCTATCCTTCCGATGAGTTTTCCGTTAATCTTATAGGTTGCGGTAATCAAGCTGCAATCCTTCAATTCCCGGTACTTATTCTCGCTGCCTATATATATGTCTAAATCATTATGACTGGTATGCTGCAGGAGTTTAGCAAAACTTGATTTATCTTCAATGAATGAAATAAATTCTCTTGCCTTAACTACGTCATTGTACTCGGGGAGTTCCAAAATATTGGTTATCCCGTCAGCATATACATTTACATCTTCAAGCTTTGCAATTTGCTCCATCAGATAGGGCAAGAGGTCCATCAGGGCATCGCTGCTTGTTTCCTTTGATATATAAAGTTCCCGGATTATGGAGTCCTTGATTTTGTCTATATCCTCCATTTTATATCCGTGCATTCTCTCGGAAAGGGATGCCGATATTTTTTCCAGCTGGTCATATGGTATGGGGCTGTTTAATCTCAGCATTACCTGCTTAACTATATTTGCCTGCAGGATGATGAGCATCAGCACCTTGTATTCCGAAACCGGCACCAGTTGGATTCTCTTTATAATGGACTGCTTGAGCTGGGGTGCCACAACGAATGATGTATATTTTGTAAACTGTGACAGTATCCTTACGGAATTTTTGAACA
>DCDC01000139.1 GCA_002316225.1 Firmicutes bacterium UBA1065
TGGGATTCTTCGGGCTGAAGCCCTCAGAATGACACTATACACATTTGTCATCCTAAGCGAAGCGAAGGATCCCATGAGATTCTTCGGGCTAAAGCTCTCAGAATGACAATCCTATTGACACAACCCATGTTATACAAAGGCGCTTTCTATGAGTTTTTTGGTGTAGTCTTCCTTAGGATGCAAAAGAACTTCCTTTGCCGGTCCTCTTTCAATTATGTTTCCGTTCTGCATGACTAAAATTGTATCGGACATATAGTTAACTACACCGATGTCGTGAGATATAAAAATATATGATATATTCAGCTCTTTTTGAAGCTCCCTCAGTAAATTCAGTATCTGGGCCTGGACAGAAATATCCAGGGCTGAAACCGGTTCATCGCAGACTATTAGTTTTGGATTAAGAAGCAGGGCCCTTGCTATTGCCGCTCTCTGGCACTGGCCGCCGCTAATTTCACCGGGGTATTTATTTTTTACGCTTGAATCAAGCCCTACCCTGTTAAGCATTTCTTCAGCCAAATTCTTGGCTTCTTTTTTATTATTAACAATTTTGGCAGTTAATATGGGCATGGTTAAAATATCGATAATCCTGTAATTAGGGTCCATGGAGCCCTTAGGATCCTGAAAAATAAACTGGACGCTTTTCCTGTAGTCCCTGTATTCTTCATCCGACAGGTCCTTGAGGTTTTTACCGTAATAAAGAACATGACCGTAGCTGGGTTCCTGGAGGCCTCCCACGATTTCTCCTATGGTGGATTTGCCGCTTCCCGATTCTCCTACTATGCCGACAGTTTTTCCTTCTTCTATGTCAAAGGAGGCGAGTTTTACGGCGACATATTTTTCCTTAACCTTGCCTGTTATGAAATGCCTCTTAGTAACATATTCTTTTCTTATATTTACTGCAGAAATTACAATCTTGCTTTCCATCATCGCCTCTATTCCAAATTACACCTGTAATAATGGTCCTCTTTCATATGCTCTCTGACTTTGACCCTGCAAATATCCATGGCCTTGGGACACCTGTTGTAAAAAAGGCATCCCTGGGAATCCCTGTCCTTATCCTGAACAAAGCCGGGGATTTCGGTCAAAGGTTCATTCTTCTTAATATTTAAAGAAGGAATTATTTTAATCAAAAGCTGGGTGTAGGGGTGTTTGGGTTCATCGAAAACCGTACTTGCTGATCCTGCTTCCACAATCTGGCCTGCATACATTACCCCCAAGCTGTGACTGTAGCGCTTCACCAAGCCTAAATCATGAGAAATCAAAAGAATTGAAAGTTTCATTTCTTCATTTATGGCCTTGAAGAGCTCCATAACCTGCTTTTGAACTGTGGTGTCCAGGGCTGTGGTAGGCTCATCGGCTATTATGAGTTTGGGGTCATTCATCAGGGCCATGGCAATGTTGCATCTTTGACGCATACCTCCGCTAAGCTGCCAGGGATAATAATTAAGTATGGTTTTCGGAGATTTAAACCCTACCTTGCTTAAGAGCATTTCTGCCTTTTCCAGGGCTTCTTGTTTTGTTTTATGCGTATGTTGAATATATCCGTCCCCTATCTGGTTTTTTATTTTAATAAGGGGATGGAGGTAAAATACCGTATTTTGAGGTATGTAACCGACATTTTTACCAATATGGTCTCTTTTTTCTTCATTGGAAGCAGTGAGCATGTTTTTCCCGACCGTAATTATTTCATCGGCTGTATAGGTTAATCCCTGAGGGAGCAAATTTATAATGGCTTTGGCCGTCAGGGTTTTTCCTGAGCCGGATTCTCCCACCAAGCCAAAGATTTCACCTTCCTTGACAATAAGAGATGTTTTATATACCAAGCTGGTATTGCCGGCCTTAATATGGAGGTTCTTAAGCTCAACCGTATTATTCATGATTGGACCCCCTGTTAATTAGAATATCGTTCAGCCCGTCTCCTATGAGATTAAATCCCAGGATGGTAATTATGATTGCAATTCCCGGCGCTACTGCCAAGTAGGGATAATTCAGGAAAAACTGTCTTGATTCGCTTAACATCAAACCCCAGCTGGCATAGGGGGGCTGGATGCCCAGTCCCAAAAATGACAGGGATGTTTCAATCATGACCGCAGACCCCATGGATGAGCTGAATTGGGTGATTAACCTGGGAAGCATGGCAGGTATATAATGCTTGAAGAATATTTGTTTTTTTGAGCTTCCGTAGCTTTTGGCCGCCTTTATATACAAGAGGTTTTCGGTGTCTAATATCATTGAATATACAAGCCTTGAAAATACAGGCACCATGAAAATGCTTATGGCTGCAATCGAACCCTTTATGCCCCTTTCCAAGACAGCAACCAACATCATTGCAAGAAGTATGCCCGGGAAGGCCATGAGCCCGTCCATTATGCGCATGATTATTTTTTCGACTGGGCCTTTAAGGATGGCAGCAAGAGCACCCAGGAATATGCCGACCAAGCTGCCCAAGGTTACAGAGACCAAGGCAACCAGAAGTACGTTTCTTGAACCGTACATTATCCGGCTCAATATATCTCTGCCGAAATTATCAGTCCCCAAGACATGGTCCCGGTCAAGGCCCGGACCCAAAAACCGGTTTGAAATATTCATTTCGTTTGGATTGTAGGGCATGCGAACAAATGACAGGACCCAGATTCCTAATATGATAAAAACTAAAATTATTCCTAAAATCAAGCTTATATTCTTTTTCATTATTCCCCCTGGTGGAAGGACTTAATCCTTGGATTAAAGAGCATAACCAATATATCTACAATCAAGGTGACGAAAACCACTGTCGAAGTAATGAACATAACCAGGCCCTGCAGAAGCACAATGTCCCTGTGCTCAACGGCAGTAAGAACCAACCTTCCCAGTCCCGGAAGGGCAAATATAGTCTCAACAACGGTCGTCCCTCCGGCAAGCTTGGCTAACTGCATTCCGATTATGGTCAAGGGTGCTGTAAGGGCTCCTCTTAAAGCATATTTGATATATATTTTACCCCAGCCCAGTCCTTTAACCCTGGCCATATCCATGTAATCCTGCTTTAAGGAATCCAGCATGGAACTGCGGACAATTCTTAAAAGAGTTCCTACTTCACCTATAGCTAAGACAAGTGATGGTAAAAAAATACTCTTTATGAAGGGAGCAAAACCCCGCTCAATCGGGACAAAGCCCGAAACAGGCAGTATTTTCAGCTTAACCCCAAAATAAACAATAAGAACCATCCCTATCCAAAAGGAAGGGATGGCTGTTCCAAGCTGCATTATGCTTCTTGAAAAATAGTCAATTATACTGTTCTTTTTGATGGCCGAAAGCATTCCAAAAAGAAATGCAATAATAACCGCCATGGTCATAGCAAAAATCGCAATTGAAAAAGTTACGGGTATGCTTCTTGCTATCAAAGAAGTGACCGATTCCCCATAGACATAGGATTTACCCATGTCAAGCTTCAGCAGGTCCAAAAGCCAGCTTAAATATCGCTGGTATAAGGGCTTGTCAAGTCCCATGGCAGAACTGAGCTCAGCTATGGCTTCGGGAGTAGCATCCGTACCTAAAATAAGCTGGGCCGGGTTCCCCGGTATTATCATCAATACAAAAAACGTAATAATCGACACAACAAACAAAACAACCAGGGAACTTTTTAATCTATCTAAAACATAACTTAACATATCCACCTCATAAGGAAGTTTTACTCGGTAAAGTACACTTCCTTAAAATCATAAATGTCAATCGGGAATATCTTCATGCCTTCTACATTTTTCTGCAAGGCAAACATTGTGTGGGGTGTCTGCAGATAAATGGCAGGAAGTTTATTAGCTAAAATTATCTGGATTTCTTTGTATATTTCTTTCCTTTTCCCTTCATCCAGTTCCCGGAGGGCCTTTTCCAACAAGTCGTCAACTTCTCCGGTGGTCAGGCTTATGTAGTCATTGCTGTTGGACTTATATCTTGAAAGGAAGGCATAGGAATCAAGTCTGCCTGTATGACCCACAACGGTGGTATCAAATTTCTTTTCTCCATAAACTTCGCTAAGCCACGTCCCCCATTCAACAAGCTGGATATTCACATTTATGCCTATTTTGCTCAATTGGTCGGCAATTACCTGGCCTGCATCCACATGAAGCTGGTAATTCTTAGGCAGGGACATGTCGATTTCAAATCCGTTTTCATATCCCGCTTCTTTTAATAGTGCCTTGGCTTTTTCCGGATTGTATTCAATAATGTTATTGGTATCATAATAATCCGGCGAAGTGGGAGGCAGGTGCGAGCCTATTTTTGCTCCGTAACCAAACATTGACGCTTCAATAACCTCATCCTTGTTAATGGCCATGGCCATTGCCTGTCTTACTTTTTCATTGGACAGGTACTGGTTCTTCGTGTTAAGAGACATTATCTGGACGGCATTCATGGGCTCGGAAAGAACCTTGTAATTCTCGTTTCCTTCTACCATGGTTACCTGGTCCCCGGTTAAGGGAATTATATCAAGATCTCCCACCTGGAAGCCTGCCATCATGCTTGTTGCATCCGGTATTAAAATTAGCTTGACGGTTTCTATTTTTACTTCATCACCGTAATAATTATCATTTCTCTTTAAGGTCAAATATTGCTGGGGAACCCATTCTTCCAAAATAAATGCCCCTGTTCCCACAGGTTTGGTTTTCAAGTTAGCAACCTCTTCCTCAGGAACAACTGCTGCCCACGGATAGGCAAAGCTCTTCAAAAGCTCAACATCCAAGGTTTCTGTAGTAAACTTTATTTCATAGTCGCTCAAAACATCAATTTTAATTATATTCTGATAATCTCTCGCCCTGGGACTTTCAGCATCCTTGAGCCTGTTGAAGGAGTACTCAACATCTTTTGCCGTCATTTGTCTTCCGTTATGAAAATATACATCATCTCTTAGAGTGAAGGTAATTTCCATTCCGTCATCAGAAATAACCCATTTTTTCGCAAGCCTAGGCACAATTTTCCAATCGGAGGTAACACCTACAAGGGTGTCGTATATGTTGTTGGTTACAGCAAAGGTGGAAGCTGCAGCAGTTCTGTGGGGATCAAGACCTTCCGGCTCAGTAGTGTAGCCCATGGTAAGGTCAGTCTTGACTTGTGTATTATCAGGCGTGTTTTCTTGAGATGTGCATGCCGAAATCAGCAAGACAGTCAAAAGCATTAAAAATAATTTAGTCGTTCTTTTCATTTCTTTTTTTCCTTTCAGTTAATAAAATTTCAATAGAATATCTTTTACTGAAACCTGCTTTGATAATATACCCGTTTTCAACTTCCTATAATCAGATCTTACGTACCTGTTATATCATTGAAAACATATTACCAAGGCACCTCTATCTTTCTCTTGTTTAACACATTCTTACTAAAATGTCAATAGAACATTTGGATTGTGTCATCCTGAGTGAAGAGAAGAATATGACTGTTTGTCATCCTGAGCGAAGCGAAGGATCTTATGGGATTCTTCGGGCTAAAGCCCTCAGAATGACACTGTCTGTCATCCTGAGCGAAGCGAAGGATCTCATGGGATTCTTCACTGCGTTCAGAATGACGATTAACAACTAATTT
>DCDC01000099.1 GCA_002316225.1 Firmicutes bacterium UBA1065
GATGAAGGGTATGGCCACAAAGGCTATTACCTCCCTGAATACATTGGATAAAAAGGCAATGGTTCCAAGCTCCGATGATATGGGGGTTATTATAATGGCTGACAGGGTATACCAGGACATACCCGAAGCTATGGCCAAAGCTCCAAAGATATTAAGGTCGAATATAAGGCTGCATATAAGACCTCCCGCCAGGCTGCCCAATATGGTTCCCGCGGGTACTATAAGGATCCTGAAACCTAAATTCCTTAAATTATTAAATATATTCCTGTTGCTTCCCAAATCTATACCTACAAAAAATAAAAGGAGGCAGAGGCCCAGGTCCATCAATAAGCCGGTATTTTCATACAGCCAATCGGGTAGAGCAAATAAGCCTGCCAGGATACCCAGACCTAAGGCCATCAATATATTTTTAGTCATTTTTGCCTCCCGTGATATTGGTGTCATATATGATTTTTTTCCTGCCTGCATAAACAAATAATATGCTCATGGATGCTGTAACTAAAGCAAAGACGGCTGCCATTATCCCTATTTGACCCAAAGAGGCAAGGATTTGCTCATCGGTTCCGATTCGGACCCCCATGATAAAAATAAGTCCATACAATATTATTGTTTGTATTGAAGATATTTGTTTCATTAATTTTTCATGAATTTTTCCCCTGCTGCTCATGTGCCAGCCTACAGCCAGGATGCCAAAGTACATTATAACCCTTAAAGCCATGGTGCCTCCTAATCGTTATTGCCTTTATTCAGCATTTGAAGGAATTGTTCTTCCGTTATGATTTCTATTCCCAATTCCTTTGCTTTTTTGTTCTTGCTTGAAGAGGATGAAATATCGTTATTTATCAAATAGGTTGTTTTTGAAGTGACTGATGATGCCACCTTGCCCCCTCGCTCTTCTATCACGGCTTTTAATTCATCCCTGTTTTTAAAATGCTCCACAGTTCCTGTGATTACAAAAACATGGTTTTTGAAGATCTGTTCCGATGCTGTCTTAGAGCTTGCTTCAATTTCAACTTCCTTAAGTACATCTGCAACAATGGCCCTATTTTTTTCATCACTGAAAAATTTAACGTAATTGTTGGCCATCACATCGCCAATACCGCCTATTTGAATCAAGTCTTCATATGTGGCCTTCTGGATTTTCTCCCAGTCATCACCGAACTTTCTGCTTATCAGTTTGGCATTTGACAAACCTATATTGGCGATTCCAAAGCTGTACAAAAGCCTTGCGGCAGTGGTTTTTCTTGCCTTATTAACTGAAGAAACCAGGTTGTTGAAGGATTTTTCGCCAAATCCCTCCATCTTGGTGATTATATCCTTGTGTTTTTCCAGGTGGAAAATATCGGCTAATTCTTTAACCAATCCCTTTGCAATCAATTTTTCAATGGTAGCTTCGGATAGTCCCCTGATATTCAAGGCGTCCCTGCTCACAAAATGGGTGAAGGATTTTATTTGCTTGGCCAGGCATTCATCATTGATGCAGTGGAGGGTCTTGATGTCATTGTCGCTTTTAATGACAGTTTGGCCCCCGCATACGGGACAATATTTTGGTACCTCAATATTGCTGCTCCTGGTTAAATTGTCTGAAATTTGAGGAATTATCATGTTTGCCTTATACACCTTGATCCTGTCCCCAATTCCCAGCTCCAAATCTTCCATGATGCTGATATTGTGAACGCTGGCACGGCTCACGGTGGTTCCTTCAAGGTCAACGGGTTCAAAGACTGCAATGGGATTAATCAGCCCGGTCCTGGAGGCGGACCATTCGATTTCCAAAAGGGTGGTCTCCCTGATTTCGTCCCTCCATTTAAAGGCAATGGAATCCCTCGGAAACTTGGCGGTTGTTCCCAATGATTCCCCGTATTCTATATCGTCATAGGTCAGGACCAATCCGTCAGAAGGAAGGTCATTGTCCTGAATCTTGTCTTCAAACCATTTTACGGTATCTTCTATATTTTCTCTATCAACCTTTTTAAACTCAACAATGCTGAATCCCTGGTTTTTAAGCCAGATAAGCTGCTCAATCCTGGAGTTTTTAAAATCAACATCATCGGCCCTTACCACCGAAAATGCATAAAAGCCTACCTTTCTTTCTGCCGTTATCTTGTTGTTGAGCTGCCTTACGGACCCGGAGCAAAGATTCCTGGGGTTTTTATACTTGCCTGCCGCTTCCGGCATGGTCTCGTTTATTTTATAAAAATCCGAATAACTTATAACCGCTTCTCCCCTCAAGACCAAACTCCCTTTATAGGGAATGCTGACGGGGATATTGGTAAATACCCTTGCATTGTTGGTAACTACTTCTCCAACCTCACCGTTGCCCCTGGTTACAGCCTTGGCAAGACTTCCTCCTTCATAGGTCATGACGATTGTGAGGCCGTCCAGCTTCCATGAAAGGACACCGGTTTTTTCTCCCAGCCATTCCTTTAAATCTGAAACTTCCTTGGTTTTATCCAGTGAAAGCATGGCTTTCTCGTGCCTTTCCTGGGGCAGGTTTGACAAGAGCTCGTATCCCACACGAATGGTGGGGCTGTTAGACAATACTATTCCTGTTTCTTCCTCTAATTTTTTGAGCTCGTCATAGAGCTTGTCGTATTCATAGTTGGACATTATCTCCCGGTCTTCCTGGTAATAGGCCTTGTTGGCTTCATTTAAAAGCCTTATTTTTTCTTTCATTAAAAGAAGTTTATCTTCCATACCATCCTACCTTTATAGTTTTTCGATTGGTGCATACTCCAGGTTAAGATTCCTGATGCCCTTGCTTTCAAAAGCTATTACTATTATATCATCTTTCAGCTGTACTACGGTACCCTTTCCCCACAATTTATGCCATACCTTATCGCCAAGCTTAAAATCACTCTCTTTAAGCTTGGGTTTAACTTCATCCTTTTCTTGTGCCGGGTCCGCAAAAAATCCGGTTTTTCTTGCAACTCTATGCTCCAGTTGCTGAAGCTTCTTATTGCCGAAAGCAAGAGAATCGGATTCTTCTATGCACTCTTGGGGAATTTCGTCCAAGAATCTTGATTTCATCCTCATTTCATGGCTTCCGTATCGAATCCTGTCCCTTGCATGGGTCATGTAAAGCATTCTTTTGGCCCTTGTTATGGCAACATAGAAGAGCCTTCTTTCTTCTTCTATGTTGTCTTCCTCATCATTGTGTATGCTGGGAAACATGCCGTCCTCAAGGCCTGTTATAAAAACAGTGTCAAATTCAAGGCCCTTGGCACTGTGAACCGTCATCAGGGTCACCACATCATTTGAGGCAGCAGTTTTATCCAGATCGGACAGCAATGAAATATGGACCAGAAAATCCTCCAAGGAGTTTTCCTCATATCTTTCTTCAAAGTCCTTGGCTGCCGACAAAAATTCGTCCACATTTTCCAGGCGGCTTCTTCCTTCAACCGATGGGTCCTGAAGCAGCATGTCTTTTAGACCTGTGTCTTCAATCACATTTATTATGAACTGGCTTAAGGGCATTACATCCTTTTTAATCATCAGCATTTCCATGACCGACACAAAGCTTTCGATACTTTTTGCAGCTGAAGGCTGAAGCCCTAACTTATCAAAGTCAAAACAAGCTTCAAATTTGGAAAGACCATTCTCCAGAGCATAGTTTGAAATTGCTTCCCTTGCCTTATCTCCTAACTTCCTTCTGGGTACATTAATAATCCTGTCGAAGCTCACGTCGTCCTTTTGATTAAGGATAAGCCTTAAATAAGCCATTATATCCTTGATTTCTTTTCTGTCATAAAATTTTACTCCCCCTACAATTTTATAGGGTATCCCTTCTCCTATCAAGCCTTCCTCCAAGGCCCTGGACTGGGCATTTGTTCTGTATAAAAGTGCAATTTGAGAGTAATCGATCTTGTTTTCCCTGTGCTCCCTGCGGATCAGGGCTGCAATGGTGAAGGCCTCATCCCTTTCATCGGCTGTTTCTATTATTCTTATCAGGTTGCCTTCATTTTGCTCAGTGTATAATTTTTTGCCCTTTCTTTGGCAATTGTTTTTGATGACCTGGTTTGCTGCATTCAGAATCACGGCTGTTGACCGGTAGTTCCTTTCAAGCTTTACTATTTTTGCCCCCTTAAAGTCATTTTCAAAATTAAGGATGTTGGTGATGTCAGCCCCTCTCCAGCCGTAAATGGACTGGTCCTCATCTCCTACCACAAATACATTGCTGGAGCCGTCTTTCTTCCTGCCTAAGAGTATTATGAGCTTATATTGGGCATTATTGGTATCCTGGTATTCATCCACAAGTATATATTTAAATTTATCCTGGTAGAAGTTCAAAACATCTTCATTCTTTTCAAAAAGCTCCAGGGTTTTTATTATTAAATCATCAAAATCCAAGGCATTGGAAGCCTTAAGCTTTTTTTCGTAAAGGGCATAAATCTCCCCCTTGTTCCTGTTTATATAATTTGAATAATTTTCGTTTATATACTTGTCGGGAGAATTCCGCCTGTTTTTTTCATTGCTTATAAACTCTTTGATACTGCTTTGACTGTAATACTTGGGGTCTAGATCCAATTCCTTTATGCAGTCTTTTATTAAGGTCTTCTGGTCATCATCGTCATAAATAATGAAATTTTTATCGTATCCTATCCTGTCAATAAACCTTCTCAATATGCGAACACAGATGGAATGGAAGGTCCCTATCCACATCCTGTCTATGGGATAGTCTATCAGGTTTGATATTCTATCCTTCATTTCATTCGCTGCTTTATTGGTAAAGGTTATGGCAAGAACTTCCCAAGGCTTGGCTTTTCCCGATTCAATCAAATAGGCCGTACGGTGGGTAAGAACTTTTGTTTTCCCCGTACCCGCTCCTGCTATAACTAAAATGGGCCCCTGGTCATGGGATGCTGCTTCTCTTTGTTTGTCATTCAATGAATTAAGTATATCCATATTTCTCCTATCCGGGGTTTTTCCTTTTATTATATCACAGTCAATTCCCGGTCACAAGTTTCAGATTTATTAGTTTTTATGCATAAATATGTTTATTGCAAATAATTTTAGGTATAAGTATATTAAGCAGAATATATATTGATCCGGCGCCACTTGTCCTGTCTTAGTGGTACATGAGTGATTAAGGAGAG
>DCDC01000147.1 GCA_002316225.1 Firmicutes bacterium UBA1065
GGAACTTTTTCGTTTTTGTTGTCATGAAAATATTTCTCGGCCTTAACCGTGAATTTTCGCAAAGCATTTATCAGATCTTCCGGAGGATTTTTTAAGATTTCTGTCTTATCGGTACTCTTTTTGATGTCCAGGAATTTCTTGTTTATATTGTATAATTCTTTGCTTAAGCCTTTCTGAGCCTTCATCATCTTGTAGACTTCATAAAATTCTTCCTTGATGATTTCGGGAGAATACATGTTTCGTGCCCGGTCTTCAAGGTTGTGGGCTTCGTCTACAAGGAGTATGTCCTTGTCGTTATTGAATACATCTTCCCTCTGCAAGGCAACCCTGGGGTCGAAATAATAATTGTAGTCACAAATCACTATATCAGACATATAGGCTAAATCAAGGCTTAATTCAAATGGGCACAGCTCATGGGTTTTTGCCAGGTTTTCTATAAATACACGGTCATACAAACAGGCATTCTTTATTGTATCCCTCAGTGGGATGTTCAATTTGTCGTAGTAGCCCTTGGCATAAGGACAGTATTCCGGCTCGCACCTTGTTTCTTCCATGAAACATATTTTGTCCTTGGCCGTAATAATGGCGGTCCTCAGCCTGAGACCCTGTTCATGCATGATTTTTACAGTATTGAAGGCTATGGTCTTGGTCGAGGATTTGGCTGTCAAATAAAATATCTTTGAATTATTTCCCTGCATTGATTTTATGGCAGGAAACAAAACAGAAATCGTCTTTCCTACTCCTGTGGGAGCCTGGGCAAAAAGCTTTTTACCCGACTCGATAGTCCTGTAAACAGCTACGGAAAACTCTCTTTGTCCCTTGCGATAGTCTTTAAAGGGAAAATTGATCTCTTCTATTGTTTTGTCTCTCTCATTGCGGAGATTTATGATTGTTTGGGCCCAGTCCAGGTAAGTTTCCAAAAGGGCATAAAAAAAGGCTTCCAATTCTTCAAAAGTAAATACTTGTTTTATTGTCTTAGTTTCCTGGGTATCAAGATTGTAATACCTGAGCTGAACATTGAGCTTGTCCCTCTTATGCAACAAGCCGTACATATAAGCATAACACTTGGCCTGGGCCATATGGGCAGAATTGTAGTTTTCATCAACGAGGCTTAAATCCGTATAGGTAGTTTTGATCTCATCTATTGTTATTTCATCATCTTCAACTAAAATCCCGTCAGCCCTTCCTTCGATAAAAAACAAAATTCCACGGAAGTTGAATTCACTTTTCAGGTAGAATTCCTTTTGGTACCCGTCACCCATTTGAGACTGGAGGACCTTATGAGCCTTTACCCCTTCCATGGCCCTGTCTATACTTAAATTTTTCGCGCTTATATCTCCGCTTTTAAAAACAAATTCGACCAATTCTCTGACTGAAAGCTTTATCTTGTCCATAGCAGCTCCAAATTGTGGACATTCCTCCAACATCAGGTACTTTTCCATAAATGGAGTTGTGTCCCCATTGTATTTTAGGGACATTCCTCCTGCCGCAGAGGTTTTCCCTTAATTAGGAGGTGTGTCCCATACCTCTCAAAAAAATAAACACCGTAGTGTTTATTATAGCAAATTTTATATTTTAATAAAATGATTATTTTAAATATTGTATGCATGTAACAGTATTCCCGTCAACATTAAGTATATCCGAAAGTCCTTCCACCAGCATCAGACCTCTTCCTGATTCCAGGTAGTCATATTCTCCGTAGTCTTTAATATCACAGCAGATACCCGCACCTTCGTCCTTAACTTCAATGGTGATTTTTGATTTATTTATATAAACCTTTATATCTATCATTTTATTCATGTCTCCACAGTTGCCGTGGATGACGCTGTTTATCATAAGTTCGTTTAATATCAGCTTAGTATTAAAAAAAGTGTCCGGGTCAACTATTTCTTTTATATTTTGAAGAATTTCATCAATGGTCTCCTTGCCGCACTTCAGGTCACTGTTAATTCTTCTCTCAACTGCAAAATGCATAAGCTCATATTCCTCCCTTTTTATAATATACCCTGTTTTTATGCGGCTAAACAAGAAAGTATATTATATCAGCCAGGTTTTCCCTTAATTTTTTAAGGTTTTGTCTATTTTTGTAGATTTATTATACTATTGAAGAGGTCCCAAACTTCTTCAAGACCCTGTTTACTTGTTGAAGAAAAGGGATATATTAAACCCGTATCCTTTACCTGCATTGTTTTTTTAATTACGTCCATGCTTTTTATCTGCTGGGATCTTGAAAGCTTATCTGCCTTTGTGGCTATTATATAACCTGTAAAGCCAAAACTTCTAATCCAGTCATACATCATAAGGTCATTCTTGCCGGGCTCATGCCTCATGTCTACCAAAAGAATGACTTCTTTCAGTTCTTTTCTTCCGTGCAAAAATGTCTCGATCATATCAGCCCATTTGGCTTGCTCTGCCTTTGATACTTTGGCATAACCGTATCCCGGAAGGTCCACAAAGTTGAATTCATCGTTTATATTGTAAAAATTCAAGGTTTGAGTCTTACCCGGCTCTGAGCTGACCCTTGCAAGATTTCTCCTGTTAAGCAGGGCATTTATCATTGATGATTTTCCGACGTTTGATTTGCCGGCAAAAGCTATTTCAGGAAGTCCCATATCCGGATACTGGTCTTTATTCACCGCAGAAATCAAAAACTCAGCTTTTCTGATAATCATATCTTATCCTTTCTTTTCTGAACCGAAATCGTAAGCGGTTATTTTCTTTGTGTCATCCTGAGCGTAAGCGA
>DCDC01000158.1 GCA_002316225.1 Firmicutes bacterium UBA1065
AATAGTCAAAGAATAAGACCAATAATATTGACAAAATGATAAAAATGGTGTAACATTTAAAAATGATGTGCACCTGTAGCTCAGAAGGATAGAGCAGTGCCCTCCTAAGGCATGTGTCGGGGGTTCGATTCCTCTCAGGTGCATTTTTTTTTATTGAAAAAAATATTGACAAGGAATATAGCAAGGTATATAATACAGCTACTGTACTAAGTGTACTAATACACTTACAACGGACATTAAGGGGGAAAGCCATGAAGGAAATAAAAATTGTATTAAGCCAAACAAATACAATTATATGCAGAACTCTAAAATTCTTTTCAAAAAAACCATACAACCATATTTCAATATCCTTGGAGGACGACTGCTCCACCATGTTCAGCTTTGGAAGAAAGGTCACCTGGTTTCCCTTGATCGGAGGCTTTATAAAAGAGGATATAAACAGCGGGATATTTAAAATATTTCCTGATACCAAATGTAAAATATATAAATTTGAAGTGACTGATGAAGATTATGATATTATCTGCACCAGGCTCAATGATTTCCTCTCCAGACCGGAAAAATACAGGTACAGTTTTTTGAATGTTTTTTTAATTCGCTTTAATATTCCCTATGAAAGAAAATACCACTATGTATGTTCAAGCTTTGTCGCCTACTTATTAAAAGGAATAATTCCCTTCAATAAGGAAATATCATTGATAACGCCGGATGATTACAATAACATGAATCTAAAACCTGTTTATGAGGGCCGCTTGCATGAATATGTAAACAATAAGGGTGGCAGCATAATGGTCCAGGCGGAGGTGATAAATTGATTCGCATTGATAATGAAAGTCCAAAACCCATATATGAACAAATTTATGATGAAATAATCAGGCTCATATTTTCCAAGTCATTAAAACCAGATGAAAAGCTCCCTTCCGTAAGAGAATTGGCTTCAATGATAAGAATCAATCCTAACACTATTCAAAAAGCATACAAATACCTGGAAGAAGATAATTATATCTACTCTGTAAAAGGTGTGGGAAACTTCGTAAAAGATGCCGATGAATTAAGAAATCTCCATATAAAGAATACAAAGGATGAACTGTACAGGGTGATTAAAACCTTAAAGGATCTGGGTTTCAGAGACGAGAGAATTCTTGAGATGGTTAAAGAAGTATTAACTCAAGGCTCAAAAGGAGGCAGCGATGTTAAGGGTAAATAATTTAAGCAAGAAATTCGGAGACTTTCAAGTCCTGAAAAATGTAAATATAAACGCGGAAAAGGGCCAGATTTATGGCCTGGTAGGGTCAAACGGCTGCGGAAAAACCACCATTTTTAAGCATATTATGCAAATTTACAGACAAGATGAAGGATACATAGATTTTGACGGGGAAAGGGTTGAAAAAAACTCCGAAATCCTTAAGGATTTTTATTATGTCCAGGATACCTTGTATTTCCCCTATCAGTACACTTTGGAAAAATTATTCTCCTACGAAAAACTCATGTACCACATGTCTGAAGAAAAATTCGAATACTTGCTGAAATACTTTGACCTGGATAAAAACAAGGTGCTTAACAAGATGTCAAAAGGTCAAAAAAAGCAGGCGGCATTCGTATTATCCATAGCTGCCGGACCTAAGCTTCTTTTGCTTGATGAAATTGTGGACGGTTTGGATGCGGTTATTAAGAGAAAGTTTTGGGATGTCCTCATTAAGGAAGTAATGGATAACCGGATGACAGTCATTATTTCTTCTCACGACCTGAAAGAACTGGACAATATTTGCGATAAGGTGGGTATCATGCATGAGGGCAGGATTTTAAAGGAAGAAAACCTTGAAAAGATGAAGGAAGATATAAAGAGGGTTCAATTTGCCCTGGAAGGTGACTTTGATCCGGAAGAGCTGAAAGATTTTGGAATCCTTCAGTATGTAAAGATAGGCTCTGTATATATAGTTACATTGACAGGCAGCATGGAGGACCTTGAAAAATATTTAAGAAAAACACACAAGCTTCTCTTGTTTGACAGGCTGTCAATGAGTCTTGAAGAAATTTTCATCACGGAATTGGGAGGTGCAGGTTATGGAAAAGAAAAATAACTTTATGCCCTTGCTTATATATTCAATTAAGGAAAAGAAAAACTGGCTACTCTTATCAACGGTAATAATCTTTGTAACTACCTTGTTGATACCCTATATTTTGAGGGCTGATACTGAATTTTTCATAATGTTTGGAATATTTGAAATGTTTGCCCTGGTTTTTATAAATTGCCTGGTGGATGACAGTTTTCTCCACAATGAAGCAAAGCTGACATATTACATGTCAAAACCTGTGCCCCTTGGCAGGAAGATTGGGATTAATATAGTAACAAATACGGTTTTTACCCTATACTTGCTGGTTCTTATCCTTGTTTCAGTATTTCTTCAGGATGTGGACAATGAAATACTCAAAGTGTTTAAGATGCTTATTCCCTGGCTTATGGCAATCATACTCCTTTCATCCTTGTCCTCGGTTTTGTCGGGAAACACCTTAATGGCAGGGGCAATGACCATATTTAACTTTTGCCTGCCCCTGATAATACTCCTGGTAATAATGTTTATATTTTCAATACTGGAAAATGTGGTTACAGGCTTCAGTGCAAATGTTCTATATGATTACTTCATCAGGAATATATATAAGCTTGATTACTTGTATTTTACCAGGTATGTTGATAAGTCCATAGATTTGGTATACCTCCTTCTCCTGCCCATTATCCTGATATTTATAGGCCTATTGCTTATCAGGTTCATAAAAAGGAGAAAAAATGAAAATACAGGCTTTATCGTATTCGATGGATATAAATATTTTGTGGCAGTGTTTGCCTGCCTTATAATACCTGCATCTTTTTCCATAAACTTTTCAAGATCCACGGGTATTGGCAGCAGGTTGGTTATTTCGGCCCTTTTGGCCACCCTGTCCTATTATATAATAATTGCCTTTATTGAAAAATCCTTCAGGATATCAAAGTCTTCAATCAAGGTGTTTGTGGTGAGCATGGTCCTATTTGCCTTAATAACCGGAGGTACCGTAGGTTTAGCCAGTCAGTATGAAAATTTGGTTCCCAGGCCGGAAGATGTTGAGCTGGCATATGCCGGCAATCAAATCTGGGCTGTTAACTCCGCTGAAGATTTCTTAGAGGGCAGGTCATACCAGGATATGTCTTTTAAAGAATGGAAAAGAAATCACAGTATGATAATATATGATGACATAGACAGCATAAGGGACATAACAGACCTTCACAGGGAAGTTTTAAAGGACCAGACATATTATGTCAGTCCCGATTATTACGGAACCGGCAGCTTT
This sequence comes from Firmicutes bacterium UBA1065, assembly GCA_002316225.1. Classification (GTDB taxonomy): domain Bacteria; phylum Bacillota; class Clostridia; order Tissierellales; family Sedimentibacteraceae; genus Sedimentibacter. The sequence continues at coordinate 3,322 of DCDC01000158.1, forward strand.
GTTGTGGCTTACTGGATGAAGGACGGAAGCAGGATTATAAGAGATTACAGGCTGACACCGGAGGCAGAATTCAGAAAAGAACATGAAGGCAAAAATGAAATTGCAGGCAAACTATTAAGTTCCTATGAATATAAAAAACAAAGGTATTATTATCTTTACGATGAAGGATATTACGGTGGAAGAAACCTGTATGCAAAGGTGAGGACCATGAACGGTTACAATACCGTCATTGAAGAAATCGACCTGAAAGAAATAAGAGATTTGCTTAAAAAGGACATAGACAATTTATATTTCGGCAATACTTCTTTTGCGGAACTTTTGATGAGTTATATGCGGTCAAAACCTATTGCCGAAAGTAAGCAAGGGTACCTTGTTGAAATATATGAAAAAATATCGGATGAGGATATAAACTACCTGGATGAGTTATATTTAAACGAGAATTTTACAAATACAACAGAATACCTTAGATAATTTTGGGGACAGTTCTTCTCGGAAAGAACTGTCCCCTGAAGCTTATATATTGATATTTTTTCCCATTTTTTGAACCGTTACTCCTGCCGGCAAGAGGCTCCTTCCTATGATTACATTGTCATAGCACACTATTTTTACCGGGTTCCTGTCGCCTTCAACAATTATGTTTCTTGCCTTAACATCCGTAAGGAATACGGTCTTGACATTTTTTGCAGAAATTATTATATCTCCTAAAACTACCACATTTTTAATATAGACATTTCCTTCGCCGACCGAATCCAGGATGTTAAGATTTCCCACTACAACCGCGCTGGTGTAGGTTTCGTCGTAATTAGTTATGTTAAATCCGTATTCGATATTCTCGTTGTCAATTATTTCATAGATTATTTTCACTGCTTCGCTGCGGGTTAAAGCTCTGGATGGCTTATAAGTTTTGTCGGGATAGCCAAGTATGTATCCCTTGTTATAAACGGTATTTACGCTTTCCTTTGCCCATTCCTGAATATCAGAGTAATCCTTTAAAAGGGTAGCCCCTTCGCCTTCAATATTACCCGTTGTTATGGCTCCTGCCACAACCTTTGCTGCTTCCTCCCTTTTGATGGGATTGTTGGGTTTGAAAGTATTGTCCTCATATCCCGAAAAAAAGCCTGCAGCAACGGATTTTTGAACTTCCTTATAAAACCAGTCCTTGTCGTTTACGTCGGAAAAATTTATTTCCGTACTTGATTCGACTTTTATAGCTTTATTCAGCATTGTTGAAAATTCAGCCCTTGTTATGGTCCTGTCCGGTTTGAAGGTACCATCTTCATAGCCGGTTACAAAACCTGAATTAACTGCTTTTTCAATCCATTCCTTTGCCCAATGACCGTCGATGTCGGAAAATAAAACGGCTTTTGTATCATAAACCATGTCGGTGACTTCTATTATGCCATCCCCTAAAATATCATCAAGGACACCGGCAGAGACTTCCAAATTCATGTTTATTACCATTAAAGCACACAGGCAGAAAGCTGATGTTTTTTTTATGATATTTTTCATAATACCTCCTTCTTTCATTCTATTAGACTGAAGAGAGTCGAAATTTGTTCCTTCTTTCTACCATTCTATATTCTTGGGAGAAGAAAGTAAACAGGTAATATAAGGCGGGTTCTTTAAGATTTCCTTAAGGACATAATTGTTGACTTAAACGCTCAAAATAAACTATAATAAAAAATAAAAGCATAGGGAAGTACCATGGATGAAGTATTTATGAGGGAAGCCCTGAAGGAAGCATACAAGGCATATGAAATAAATGAGGTTCCCATTGGGGCGGTAATAGTAAAGGATGGAAAAATCGTAGGCAGGGGCTTCAATCAAAAAGAAACTTTGAAAGATGCAACCCTCCATTCCGAGATTACTGCCATTAAGGAAGCATGCAAGAATTTGGGGGGCTGGCGCCTTCCGGGCTGCACCATGTATGTAACCTTGGAGCCCTGTCCCATGTGTGCAGGTGCAATAGTCAATTCAAGGATCGAAAGATTGGTAATAGGAGCCAGGGATTTGAAAACCGGCGCCTGCGGCTCCGTTTTAGATATAACAGGCAATAAAAATATGAATCATAAGCCGGAGGTTAAGTTCGGCGTCTTGGAGAAAGACTGCGCCCAAATATTACAGGAGTTTTTTGCAGAGCTGCGAAAAAATAAACAGGAGGTCAATCATGGACAGGTACCCTTTGCTGGAATTTAATTTGAAAAAACTATATGAGAATACCAGGATAGTCACTAAACTATGCCAGGATAAAGGTATTAAGGTAGCTGGCATAATCAAAGGATTCGGAGGAATTATTGAAGGAGCTCAGGAAATGGCAAAAGGAGGCTGCTGCCAGATAGGAAGTTCAAGAATTGAGCAGCTGAAGGCTTTGAAGGAGCGAGGATTTGATTTGCCCCTCTTATTGGTGAGAATTCCCATGATGTGTGAAATCGAAGATGTTGTCAGGTACAGCGATATATCCCTGGTTTCTGAAAAGGAAACCTTGAATTTAATAGATTCGGAAGCAAAAAAACAGAACAAGATATACGGCGTTGTTCTTATGTATGATTTGGGAGACTTAAGGGAAGGGGTATTCTCAAAAGAAGAGCTTATCAAATTAGCCCGGTATGTTGAATATGACCTGAATAATCTTTATCTTGAAGGTATAGGGACAAATTTAAGCTGTTACGGTTCGGTTGCCCCAAGCACGGAAAATTTAAGCCGGTTGGCGGATGCTGCAACAGAGATAGAAGAAAAGCTGAATCGTAAACTTAACATAGTATCCGGAGGGGGGACAACAACCCTGCCTCTTCTGGTAAGGGGAGGAGTTCCAAAGAAAATAAATCATCTTCGAATCGGGGAAGGAATAAATAATACCCAGGACCTGCCCCTTTACTGGGATACAAAAATTGAAGGATTAGA
>DCDC01000081.1 GCA_002316225.1 Firmicutes bacterium UBA1065
AAGGATTCAGGAATAACTTCATTTGCAATCATGTGCTCATAGGTCTGTCTTTTTACTATTATTTCCGCCTTTCCGTCCTTGACCAAAACAGTTGCAAGCATGGGGTTTTTGTTGTAGTTGCTTGCCATGGCATAACAGTAGGCTCCCGTGGAAAATACGGCAAGTATATCTCCTCTTTGGGCCGGAGGCAAGTATATATCCTTGATTAAAATGTCTCCGGACTCACAGCATTTGCCGCATATGGTTACCAAATCTCTTCTTGTCTCTGCTGCCTTATTGGCTATTAGCCCTTCATACTTGGCCTGGTAGAGCGCCGGCCTTATGTTGTCAGTCATCCCTCCGTCAACGGACACATATTTTCTTACACCTTTTATGTCTTTAATTGTGCCTATGGTATAAAGGGTAATGCCTGCTTCTCCCACAATGCTCCTGCCGGGTTCAACAACTACTTCAGGCCTTGGAATATTTATTTTTTTTGAAAATTCTTCAATCCTTTCCATAATGGGGTCGAAATAATATGAATAAGGTTTTTTATCGTCAGCATCCGTATACCTTATCCCGTACCCGCCGCCAATATTTATTTCTTTTACCACGTAACCAAATTTTTCTCTTATGTCTTTTACCAGCTTTAATGCAGCATTCAGGGCCTTTAAATGTGATTCATTTGTATGGAGCTGTGAACCCACATGAAAATGAAGGCCAAGAAAATTTACATGAGGTGAATTTATAGCCTTTTTTATTGCGGGGAATATGACCTCGTCATCCAGGGGAAAACCAAACTTGGAATCTTTTTTCCCTGTTACTATGTAATCGTGGGAGTCGCTCTTAACTCCCGGGGTTATCCTGTAAAGAATGTTGACTTTCTTGCCTTTTTTCCAGCATATATCTTCAATAAGGTCCAATTCATCAAAACCGTCCACTATTATTCTTCCGATGTTGTAATCGATGGCAAGCTCCAACTCCTCTACTGACTTGTTGTTGCCGTTGAATTCAATTCTTTCGGCAGGAAAATCCGCCTTCATGGCCGTATACAGTTCTCCCCCGGAAACCACGTCCAGGCACAGGCCTTCTCTTTCAATTATTTTGCACATGGCAAGGGTCAAAAATGCCTTTGAAGCATAGGCAGCTCTTGTTCTTTCATACTTGTTCAAAAATGTCTCTCTTATTTCTCTGCACTTATCAACTATAGCCGTTTCACTCATTACATAGAGGGGGGTTCCGTACTCTTTTGCCAATTCCACAGTGTTGCATCCATCAATATACAAAGTGTTATCCTTTATCCTCAGCACAGTAATTACTCCTTTATTTGAAAATTAAGTTGAGTATGAAAATATAATAAAAAAATTTAGCCGCAAATGCAATAATAAAAATATTTTTATATAAATATTAGAAATTATTTTTTGTACCTTTCTTCTTCAAATATTCCATTAATTTTCGCTCATCCTCTATTTCCAACTGCCTTTCGCCGGCCAGGGATTCAAGATGGTGGAGAAATTCGTGTTTAAGGACCGACCTGAGCTTATTTTTAAGCATCCCCCTTGAAAGATTACCGTATAGCTTCTCGACCGAGCCGTAATATACAACGATATACCGTCCGGAAATCCTTTCATAATGGTATTCGCCAACCACATACAAGTCATTGCCCACACTCTTTTTATGCATCTTAACCCGGGGCAGCAAAATAATACCACCGTTAAGGTCTTTGTAAAGTTCCGGAGGCATCTCTTCAGCTATTTCATCCAGGATGATTTGTACTTCTTCTATTGTAGCCATAAAAGTTCCTTTAAAAATGATCTATTTTAATCGCTGTGAGGTATGCCTATATCCTCAAGAATAATTTCTCCTGCGTAGTCTTCACAATTCATCAAACCCTTTTTCACGGCATGGAAAGTAATGGTTTTTACAGCTTTTACGGCTATACCCATCACTTCTCCCGTGTCTCCGTTAATACCTGAAGGAATATCAATGGCTATGATTTGCTTTGAGCTGTCGTTCATGATTTTTATTACATCAAAATAAATACCTTCAATATTCCTTTTTAATCCAATTCCAAAAAGAGCATCCAGTACCAGGTCGCTGTTTTGTAAATCCTCTTTCAAAGCGGTGAGTTCCTTTTCACCTTTGATATAGGTAATATCAGCCTTGAGATTTTTTAAAATGTTTAAATTTATATTGAAATCATCCGTACCGCTTCCAACATTGCCTGCAATATAAACTTTAACTCTTTTATTATTTACGATAAGATGTCGGGCGACGGCAAGTCCGTCTCCCCCGTTATTTCCTTTTCCGCAAACAACCGCATAACGATTCAAATTTAAATCTATGTTATTGATAACCTTAAGAGCAGCGTTTTCCATTAAAACGATACCGGGAATACCGATTTTCTTAATGGCATGGCTGTCAATCTCTTTCATTTCCTGGCAGCTTATTACTTTCATAATACTACCTCCGTTATGCAAACGTTATTATTAATAATAGCATTAAATCTATTAAATGTCAAAACCCGTAATCCATAAACAACACAAGAGTATTAAATAAAATACTGTTAAAGGTTCATATACAATCTCAACAGTATTTAACAAAGAATCCTTTTCTGCATTTAAAAGATATACTGTCGAAAGCACAAAAAAAGTTGCAGGTCCTATAACCTGCAACTTTTTGCCATTACTTAGTTATAAAAAACTCAGTTAGTATAAGTGGTGAATCAGCAGATATCACACTAATCTTTTCTTCAACTTCCGTTTCTAAAACCAGTAATGAAAACCCACTGACATCTATCTTCTCATCACAGTCTTTTAAAGATATAACAAAATCATCCACAGAGAATATAGTTGCTATTTCTGATCCCTTAAGAAAATACTCGCATCTTCCCTTTAGAATTTGCATCTTTGCAAGATTTCCATTTCTTACGATGAAGTTATAATCCCTGCAGTCAAGACTGTTTTTGGAAAATGTGGTCCAGCTTCCATCAAAATATTCTACTTCATACTTATCTAATTCCCTGTTGTACAATCCTTCATGATACAGAGACAGCTTGCCTTTTAAGAGAAGTATATATCTTTGATAGCCGGTAAAATCCGAGAATCTTGATTCCGTAGAGGTAAATGTAGCTGATGAAACTCTCCACAGGAATTTTTTTTCTGAGAAGACCGCATCCTCCGGGTAGATGAAGAGTTGTGCAGTTTCACCACCTGTCCATTTTGTAACTATGAAGTCTTCCTTATCAATGATCTTCCATTTCATGTTGGCATCACCTTGCCTCAGTCGATCCTCAGTTCTTTAATAGCATCATTAAACTCCTGGAGTTTAGCCTCATCCTTTACCAGAGAAAGATTTATACCAATATTCATCACGCATCCGTTTGTCCCTATCTTTGCAAGTTCACAGCCTATTGCCAGGTCTGTATAACAGTTAGGGTTTGTTTTCCCGGCTAACTCAATTCCAATATCATAGACTCGTCTGCAAAGTTTGGCATTTTCAAGAGGAGCGCTTGCTCCTACTATTCCTGCGTTTGCAATGGCTTGCTTTCTGATTGCTTTCTCTTCCTCTGTTTCTTTAGGTAATTTGTATGCGTCCCTGATAACTCCATAGGCATTTGCATCATCTACAACACCTTTTAATAGTTTTTCCCTGAGCTCTTCCAGTTCCCTGGCATATTCCAGCAGTATATCCGGAGGAATTCCATAATCCTTCTTGGTGGATAACTTACATACCATACCTATCAATCCGCAGGCTAAAGCTCCTGATAAGGCTGACGCACTTCCGCCGCCGACTGTTACATCATCCGTATCCAGAATTAAATCCATTACATCTTTATAATCCATAGCATTTTCCCTTATTAATCCCTTTTACTGTACATCAAGTAATCTTTTTTCCAATATTTGATCAAGACTGAAGCCTTCTATTTGTAAATAGTACTCTGCCACATCCAATAGAGCCTTCATGGGGACAGTTCCTATTACTTCACTGCCAACAACATTTACACCATATCTTTTTGCTTCCATTTTTACCATTTCAAATGCCTGATATACTGCTGATTTTTCATAGTTTACAAGGTTCATGGATACCTGAGTCTGATTTCTCTCTTCTAATTTCAAACCGATAGCCTTGACATATCTCAGTCCGCCGCCAATATATCTTACTTTCTTTGCAATCTTGTCTGCAATCTCAACATCCGGTGTATCTAAGTTGACATTGAATGCCACTAGTGGAACTCTCGCTCCAACAGCTGTTGCACCACTTTTTACATTCATTTCTTGTGGACCAAAATCCGGTTTCCATTCTTCACCCTTAATTTTTTCAAAAAATCCCTCATATTGGCCTTTTCTGATATCTGCCAGGTTTCGTCTCTCGGGTCTTGTTGCTGAATCTTCATATAGATATACCGGAATTCCCCAGCTCCCGATTTCAGCTGCTACTTCAAGGGCTACTTCTTTGCATTCTCCAATGCTGACATTAGACACCGGTGTAAATGGTATAACATCCGTAGCTCCCATCCTGGGATGGGCTCCTTGATGCTTTGACATATCTATTAACTCGGCAGCTTTCTTTGCAGTATTAATAGCAGCCATTTTGATTTGCTCAGGAGAGCCAATCATTGTCAGCACAGTCCTGTTGTGATCCTTGTCGGGGGCATAGTCTAAAATGATAATGCCTTCAATTTTTCTGGCTTCATCAATGATTTGTTCAATAATAGCCTGGTCACTGCCTTCACTAAAGTTTGGAACACATTCCATTAACTTTCTCATTTTTACCTCCTTATTTTTTTACATTAAATTCTCAACGAAAGTCTTTATGAACCATATTGTTTGCGGTTGATAAATAATATCTACCAAAAATGCTCCAACTATCGGAACTATCATCATTGCCTTACGGCTCATACCATATCTGTCATTAACGGCAGTCAGGTTCACAATAGCTGTAGGAGTAGCTCCCAAACCATGGCCTAAAAGTCCGGCACACATTACGGCAGCATCGTAGTTGCTTCCAAGTACACGGAAAACAACGAAATATGAGAATAGTACCAGGAACACAACCTGTGCACCCAAGATTACCAGCATTGGTCCTGCAAGATCCATCAATTCCCACATTTTCAATGTCATCATGGCTATGGATAAGTAGAGTCCCAAAGTTACATTGCCTATACTGTCAACAAGAGAGAAGTCAAACTTATACCAGGCAGTTTTTTCATTAATGTTTCGAAGAATCATTGCAACAAACATTGCTCCTACATAGGTAGGGAAAGACATATCTATCAGTTTGCCTATCCATTCTGATACAATAGTACCGATAGCCATAGCTACAAGAATCGCAGTAACATTCTTCATAATATCAAGATCACTTAAAGATTCACCGGTTCCAACATTTATTTCTGTAATACTGGTATCCAGATTCTCACTGGGATCCGGTCTCAGGCTATATTTTTCAATTAAACGGCGTGCAACAGGACCACCTACCATAACAGATGAAATAAGTCCAAAAGTTGCAGCTGCAGCTCCTACAAGTTGACCTGAGGGGTATCCCATTTCCTCGAAGGTAAGACCATATGCAGCTCCTGCACCATGTCCGCCTATCATGGTAATTGCACTACATAAAAGTGCATATGCTTTTTCAAGACCAACAATACCTGATAAGCCTACGCCAATAATATTTTGTACTATAGATACAAAAGCTGATACCAACCAATATATAATTAATAATTTCCCACCCTTTTTAAGCAGCTCCATACTTGCACCAAGACCAACAGTGGTAAAGAAGGCCAGCATGAAAAATGATTGCAGAGTTGTATTAAATTTAAAGGCAAATGTACCTGTCATATGGCCAACCCAAGTAATAAGCATAAATATAAATCCACCAACAACAGCTGCCGGTATACAATATTTTACTAAGAAATGTACCTTGGATTTAATAAAATAACCAAGAATAAGCAATACTGCCGCCATAGCAGTTGTCATAGTCATATCTACATTAACAGTAAAAACATTTTCAATCATTTCAAATGACATATAATCCTCTCCTTTAATTTATTTTTTTTGTTTGCTTAAAAAATCTCACTACATTCCTTTCATTTTTATGATTTAGCTTCTTTCAAATACCACCACCCTCCTTAAACAACTTTTAATAAAACAAAACAACTTGGATTATTGCACTTTTAAGGATAATTCAATTCCGGTTTTAACTAAACTAATTCTTTATCCAATCATATTTCTATATAATGCATAATTCATACCAACATTTTTGAAAATGAGAATTGTGTAATATAGAGGTTTTCAGAGTTTAGTATTTTTAAAAACCATTAATAAATAAAAAAATTTGCCCTGCAAAATTTGCAGCATGCAAAATTTGCAGGGCTTCTAATCTCTTATAAATGATATTCTTTAATCTTATATCTCAGGCTTCGTTCTGATATTCCCAAGCTTACGGCAGTCTGCTTCCTGTTATAATTGTTTTTTCTTAAAGCAAAGTCAATAACTTTCTTTTCAATTTGTTTTATATTTTCACCTTCATAAACTTTAATATAATCCACGGCGGAAGTATCGGATGTGTTGATTATATCAGTCGGACTAATATGGAGCACACTAGGATCTATATAGTCGGAAGAACTTAACAGGACGGCTCTTTGAATTATATTCTCCAATTCCCTTACATTACCCTTATAGCTGTAATTGGTAAGCATTTCATAGGCTTCATCAGTAATTCCGGAAATATTTTTATTGAAGGAAATATTATATTTTTCTATAAAATACGGGACTAACAATTTTAAATCTTCTATACGGTCTCTTAGGGGTGGAGCTACAATGTTTATTACATTAATCCTATAATACAGGTCTTCTCTGAACTTACCGGCTTCCACCTGTTTATTCAGATCCTTGTTGGTTATACATATCACCCTGACATCAACAGGGTGTGATATTGCGTCACCAATCTGCCTGATTTCCTTTTCCTGCAGAAATCTTAAAAGCTTTGATTGAAGCTCTAAATCCATTTCTGCAATTTCATCCAATAGAAGTGTTCCTCCGTCAGCCTTTCTGATAATTCCGATTTCATCCTTATAAGCACCTGTAAATGAACCCTTCTTGTAACCAAAGAGCTCGGACTCCAACAGATCATGTGGCATGGCTGCACAATTTATTGATATATAAGGTTTGTCCCTTCGATTACTGGTGCTATGAATTTTTTGGGCAATTAGTTCCTTGCCGGTGCCACTTTCTCCGGTTATTAGGACTGTAGCATTGGTATCCTTTATTCTCTGGATAATATCATTTATGTGTTTAATAGCCGGGGACTCACCAATAATATTCTTTTTAAGGTGTCCCTCAAGGCTATCAATTTTTTGATACATCCTTAACTTCTCATCAGCTGTTTGTAATAGCAAGAGAAGTTGATCATTATTTATAGGTTTGGTAATAAAATAGTAAGCACCTGACTTAATAGCTTTGATAGAATTTTCTATATTGGAATAGGCGGTCATCATAATTATTATTGCCTGGGGCTGTATCTTTAATAGTTTCTCCATTAATTCAAAACCATTATCCCCGTTTAATCTTAAATCAAGAAGGACCAAATATATATTTTCTTTTTTAAATATATCTAAAGCATCCGAAGAATTATCACTGGTATATACATCAAAGCTATCTTCTAAAAGAAACTTCAGCGACCTTAGGATTTTAACTTCATCATCGATTATCAAGAGTTTATTCTTCATTATACTCACCCCTTTTAACTTCTAAAATTATAGACATACCCATTCCTTTCCCATGACTGCTGGCATGAATCATACCCTCGTTTTCATCCACCAGCTGCTTAACCACAAACATGCCTAAACCATTTCCATATTCCTTGGTTGTATAGAATGGTTCAAAAATATACTGTATATCATCTTCATTCATACCAAGACCATTATCATTGAACGATATAGAGATTATGTCATTCTTTGTTGCTGCCCTTATTCTGATAGTAGGATGGTTGGCTTCTTTTACTGCATCTATACTGTTAAGCAGGATATTCAGGACAATTTGTTTAAAATGACCTGTATCAAATTTTATATAGTAAGATTTATCCACATCAATAAGCAGATCTATATTTCCTAAATGGAATTTTACAAGTTTTATTGTTTTCATCAACTCTTCATACAAATTGAAGCTCTCAATAATTGCTTTTCTAGGGGATGTGTATTCCATAAATTCCTTAATAAGACCATCTATTCTATCAATCTCCTCGGGAATGTCCTCGGCTGCAGCCAAAATAAATTCCTCATCCTTTAGTTTATCTTTCATCTGAGTAGTATACAATTTGATTGAGGTTAGAGGGTTTCGTATCTCATGAGCAATTGATGAAATAATCTTATCCATAAATTGTAGTTTGTCAAAGCGCCTAAGCTCATTTATAAGGACCCTTTGCTCCTCTGTTTTTATATCCACCATTCTCTTCAGCTTTCTATTAAAACTCTGTACTACCAAAACCAGGGTTAACAGGCCAAAAGCAATTACTATGGTAACCTTCCACAGTGTTTCGTATTGAGTCCTGGCATTTTTTATAGGTGCTCCGAACCACTTCCTGTAGAGGGAATCATACATACCGCTTTTTTGAATTTCAGCAATACCTGCATTAAGTTTTTCTATCAGGAGTTCATTATTTTTATTAACAGCGATGCAATATCTCTGTTCATTTATAGTATCACCGATTATCTTTATGAGGTCAATAGAATTCCTTTCCTTACATAAATAATTAACAGTCAAAGTATTGCCGATAAGTGCATCAACTTCACCCTTTAACAGGGCTTCCAACGCTCCATCAAGAGATTCATATTCAATTATTTCTACATTGTATTTTCTTTTTATCTCATTATAAGAAATGTCTTCTTTGAGCAGTGATATGGTTTTACCCACTAAATCCCTCTCATTATTTATATCGGCATTATTATCCAGGACGAATATAGATTGGGAGTTCAATAAAAGGGAGTCAGAGAACAGGAATTTGCTCTTTCTTTCTTCAGATTCCTTCATACCCTGGATTATATCTGCTTGTCCTCTTTCAATGGAATAATAGGCATCCTCCCATTTCATCGGAAAAAATTCAAATTCCAAACCGGTTACCAGGCTAATAGCCTTAAGCATATCAACATTAAAGCCTTTATAAACACCATCAGCATCAACAAACTCATAAGGTGGAAACTGACTATCTCCGGCAACCCTGTATCTATCCTCAAGCCCATAGGCAAGATCGGTCCATAGAATGTTTACTAATATAAATATAACACCTGCTCTAATACATCTTTTAACTACTGCCTTCAACAATATCACTCCTATGCTTTAAATAATTATAGTGTTATTCTCAAAATAACACAAGTACCCATGCTCAATATTTTGCATCTGTATTTATTTGGTAAAAAAAACCGGTCACTATTGTTTTTTTGAAAACAATAGTAACCGTACGCAATATTTTTATAAAATTTGGCGGAGAGATGGGGATTTGAACCCCAGATACAGTTTCCCGTACACACGCTTTCCAGGCGTGCTCCTTAAGCCACTCGGACATCTCTCCACAGTACTTACAGCAAATTACATTATAACTGAAAACCAACAGTTATGTCAATGGTATTTTAAGTTATTGTGTTATTAGGCTTGAAACAGCATAAAAATAGGCTTATTAAAAAAATTATCCGCCATATAGGGGGCGGACTTATGGGATTCTTCACTTCGTTCAGAATGACTTTGTGTAAAAGATCCTTCAGGCTAAAGCCCTCAGGATGACACTATGGGGTATTCATAGTCTATCTTTCTTTTCCTAAAAAGAACAGGGATATTGCGCCTTGGCCGGTGTGTGACCCTATTACGGGGCCCATGAAATTCAGGATTACTTCTTTAACCGGCATCTTTTCCTTAATCATATCTGCCAGGAACCGGGTTTCCTCCAGGCAATCGGCATGGCTGATGAAAATGGTCTGGCCATCCGGTTTATCGCAGAGTTCCTGCATGTGCTCAAACAAGGCAATTATTGATTTCTTGCGTCCTCTTACGTTATGTACAGGTATCAGGTGGCCTTCATTGTCGGTATGTAGAATGGGTTTTACATTTAAGGCGGTTCCAAGGGTTGCAGCCATGGCGCTGACTCTTCCGCCCCTCTTTAGATGATTCAAATCGTCCACCGTAAACCACTGGCAAAGATTCAATCTATGGTCAAGAACCCATTGACTTACTTCATCTATGCTTTTTCCTTCCTGTTTAAGTTTCGCCGCATAATATACCAATAGCCCTTCTCCCATGGATGCTGCCAGGGTATCTACACATATAATTCTTGAATCCGGATATTTTTGTTTCAGTTCATCCGCTGCTATCAGGGATGAAGCAAAGGTTCCGCTTAAACCTGATGAAAATCCTATATATAGAATATCATTGCCTGATTGTAATATGGGTTCGAAGTATTCTTTGAAAGTATTGGAATTAACCAGTGCTGTCGTTGACCTTTCTCCATTTTTGATTCTTTCGTAAAATTTATGTATATCCATTTCTCTGAAATCAGGATAATTTAAATAGCTTTCGTCTCCAAAACTAAAAGCCATGGGAATAACATTTATTCCTAATTCATTTACCATATCCTGCGAAAGATCTGCTGTGGATTCGGTAACTATGGCATAGTCTTTCATTTTATTTTCCCCTTTGTAAATATTTAGTAATATTATTGTCCGGTAATTAAATTTTATCACATAAAAAATTCCAATACAATAGCAATTTCATTTATGGCTTACCACTTAAGCTATTATGCTGTTTAATTTTAATTATTAAGGGTAATATATGTAACAAGAAGATAGATTTTGAAATTTTGGGAGGATTAAAATGACAAAAATAGCTATAATTTTAGGAAGCACAAAGCCGGGACGCATCGGCAAAGCTGTTGCTGAATGGGTTTATGATATAGCAAAAAAAAGAGAAGATGCGCAATTTGAATTGGTGGATGTAAAGGATTATGACCTGCCTTTATACGATGAGCCCTATCCTGCAATGATGCAGCAATATACAAAGGAACATACAAAAAAGTGGTCGAAAAAAATTAATGAATTTGACGGTTATGTATTTGTTACCGCCGAGTACAACCATGCTGTTCCGGGGGCATTAAAAAATGCTATTGATTATTTAAATGTAGAATGGAAGAATAAATCAGCGGGATTTGTAAGCTACGGCAGCGCCGGGGGAGCACGTGCGGCTGAGCAGCTGAGACTTATTGCAGGAGAACTTCAAATGGCTGATGTAAGGGCCCAGGTAATGTTATCCTTGTTTACGGATTTTGAAAACATGAGTCTATTCAAGCCGGATCCCCGCCATGAAGCTGAAGTTCATACTATGCTTGACCAGGTTATTGCATGGGCTGATGCTTTAAAACCCTTAAGACAGAAACAAAAGGCACAGCCCTAAGCAAATGGAGGCAGCCCTTTTGCCAGCACTGGCCAATGGCTGGTGTTTATATAGAAAGGTCCTTGCTTGCTTAGTATACTGCTAAGCTTTGCAAGGATCTTGTTTCTTTGTACCATCCTAATGGGATTCTTCGGGCTGAAGCCCTCAGAATGACAACAAATGAACATGAATAGCCTTATGTCATCCCGAGCGAAGCGAAGGATCTCATGGGATCCTTCGGGCTGAAGCCCTCAGGATGACATAGGACAATGTGGCATATATTGCATTCGTGGGCAAAGGAACTATATTTTACAAATAATCGTCAATAATAAGATAGAAAGAGGTGATGTTATTGAGCAGGATAAAAAATTTTATAAATAACATGGTTTACAACCTGAGAGAAACAGCCGGCAGATTTCCGTTGACAATAGTTTTTTTAGCTTCCTTATCCGGGGTTATGTTCTTGATGATTGAAGATTATTCAGGACTGGATATAGATTTGTTGTCCAGATATATGTTTGCAGGCATTTTTGGTGCATTTTTGGCCACGGCAGTTCGTTTCATGCTGGAGAGATTTGAAAATATAAAAAATTCGTTGATATTCTACGGACTGACTATTTTGCTTACGGCAGGATACTTTTATTTCATGACTGATGATATTGTCAACAGCAAAATGGTTATACACTTATTGGTAATATCTTTTGCCTTATTTGCAGGATATCTATATTTGCCATCGTACAAAAATGCTATGAATTTTGGTAATGTGGCCCTTGCCCATTTCAAATCGGCTTTTACTTCTATTTTGTACGGGATAGTATTATACCTTGGCATTGCGGCAATAATAGGTGCCATTGACATACTGCTATATGACGTAGATTATAAATCTTATGCCCATGCAGCCAATATTATCTTTATTTTCTTTACTCCCATGTATTATCTTTCCTTGCTTCCCAAGTTCAATTCAAGGGATGAAACAGATGATGCAAAGAAGGAGATTTCATTTTTGTATCCTAAATTCCTGGATATATTGGTTTCATATATAACCATTCCCCTTATCAGCGCATTTACGGCAGTCTTGATCATATACTTCATTAAAATACTGGTTACCGGAGTGTGGCCGGTGGGTCAGGTGGGACCAATGGTTTTGGGTTATTCGGCTGTAGGTTATTTCATCTACATTTTGAGTTCAAATTTGAATAACAAGTTTTCCGTGGTCTACAGAAAAGTGTTTCCCATAATTTTGATACCTTTGGTTGTGATGCAATTAGTTTCGTCATATATTCGCATTGATGCTTACGGCATTACCGAATCAAGGTACTATGTGGTCTTGTTTGGTATATTTTCAATTGTATGTGCTTTAGTCCTGATACTGGGTAAAAAGAAAAATCCTAATACAATAGTACTCTTATCAGCCATCTTTGCCCTCTTATCCATTATTCCGCCGGTTGATGCATTCACCGTATCAAAAAACAGCCAGGCAAGAAGGCTTACAGAAATACTGAATAGAAACAATATGCTGGTTGACGGTCAAATTGTTAAGAAAACAAAATTATCCACCGATGATATGTTTGAAATAACAAATATTTCAAATTATATGCATGAAATGGGATACTTGGATGATATGGACTGGTTCCCTGAAGAATATGCCGATAATTATTACGGCAATTTCAAAAACATCTACGGGTTTGACCAGTATTATGACAGGGGGTTCCCGGGACAGGATGAAAGGCTTTACTTCAATGCCATGCTGGATGAAAATGAAAAAGTCAATATCGAAAACTATGATATCTTTTTCAAAATGACCATTCACAACAAAAGAGAACCTGATGAAGTTACAGGTGAGTTTTCTCTGAAGGATAAAAATTATATGGTTAAGCAAATAGCGGATGAAAAGGGTTATTTAACAATTACAGTTTTGGATGAGACCAATATCCTTATGGAAATTCCAATGAAGGAATTCATCGATGGGCTCTTTGAAAAGTCAAATGCGTCCAAGGGGACAATGGATAAAGAAAGTCTTACAATTGAAAAACAAAACGACAAATTAAAAGTTAAATTGCTGATAAATGACATAAATGTTGATAAGTATAATCCTGATGATATATACATTTACGCCAACATTTATGTGTTTGTAGCTGCTCCTTGATAGTTTTATGCTGAAAAGGCCCTTGCCTGCCCGGAATGTCCATGCTTGCAAGGGCCTTTCATATTATGGAAACTTTTTAGTCTATGGCAACAACTGCCCCTTCATAAGTATCTGCTATAAATTGTTTTACCTTATCGCTTTTTAATGCTTCAATCAAGGCCTTGGTTTTTTCTGTTTCTTCATTTCCTTTCTTTACGCAAAGAATATTTGCATATGTCTGTGCAGCCTGGGAATCTTGTTCTTCCTTTGCCAGGGCATCCTTTTGTACATTGAATCCTGCTTCGAGAGCATAGTTACCGTTCAGGACAACAAAATCTGTTTCATTTACAACCCTTGCGACTTGTGCAGCCTCAAGCTCTACAATTTCAACATTGTGAGGATTTTCAACTATGTCCAGTTTGGTTGCGGTAAGTCCGGCCCCTTCCTTGATTTTAATTATCCCGTTTGCTTCAAGCAGGAGAAGGGCCCTGGCTTCATTGGTGGTGTCATTTGGAACGGCTATTGTAGCCCCGTCCGGAATATTGGAAAGGTCTTTTGACTTGCCCGGATAAAGTCCCAGGGGTTCATAGTGAACTGCTGCTACAGGTACTATATTTGTTCCTCTTTCTTCATTGAAGTTGTCAAGGTATGGTTTATGCTGGAAGAAGTTTGCATCAACGTCTCCTGCCTCAACTACCAAATTGGGCTGTACATACTCTGAAAATTCAATAACTTCCAATTCAAATCCTTTTGCTGCCAGGTCATCTTTTACCTGGGCCAAAATTTCAGCGTGGGGTACCGGTGAAGCTGCCACAGTAACTTTTGTAAGCTCCTTTACTTCCTGTCCCTGAGAAGGTGTTTCAGCCTGGGGGGCAGGTTCATTTTTTGTGCATCCGAATGCTGTTAAAGCTAACGCCAATACTAAAACTATTAATAATGATCTATTTATTTTTTTCATGTCCTATCCTCTTTCTTATTTTAAATTTGAGAGTTTCACCATGTGGTCAGATTGTTCTCTTATCTGTTTTTCTTGCTATTCTCATGCCTATGTATTGAATCAACTGCACTAAAATCACCATGAGGGCAACGGTAATGAGCATGATTTCTCCTTCATACCTGTAATAACCGTATCTTACGGCCACATCTCCCAGCCCGCCTCCGCCTACAAATCCTGCCATGGCGGAATAGCTTAATATTGTTCCTATGGCAATGGTGCATCCCACCATTAAAGATGTTTTTGCTTCAGGTATCAACACTTTAAAAATAATTGTGGGAAGTGATGCTCCCATGCTTTCTGCCGCTTCTATAACACCATGGTCAACTTCCTGCAGTGATGATTCAATCAATCTTGCAATGAAGGGGGTGGCTGCAACCACCAAGGGTACTATGGTAGCAGTTGAGCCGTAGCTCTTGCCTGCGATTAATACCGTCAAGGGCTGTATTGCAACCAAAAGTATCAAAAATGGCACTGAACGGCCCATGTTTACAATAACATTCAATAACCTGTACAGGGATTTCACCGGGTATAAACCGTCTTCTCTTGTAACAACCAGTACCACCCCAAGGGGCAGGGCAAGAATGTATGCGAAAAAGGTTGATACAAAAGTCATATAAAGTGTGTTCCCTGTTTCTTTTATCAGCATTGACATGTTGTCAAGCATGATGTTTATTAAATCAGCTGGCAACATAATCTATCAACTCCTCTACGTCAACTTTTATGATATTCCTCAGATAATATATAATTTTATCTGATAAATCCTTGTCTTCCGGCAACTGGACAACCATATGGCCGAATGATTTTTCATTTATTTCTTTTAAATCTGCAAACAGAATATTAACCTGGGCTTTAAATTCCAGAACCAGGTTGGCTATTACCGGTTCATTGGAAGATTTTCCATCAAACACTATGCGGACAATTCTTTTGCCCTTCATTTTTTTGACCTTATTGGCACTGTTATAAAAGAGTTTCCTGGCGGCTTCCGTTTTGGGGTTTCTGAAAACATCTTCAACCTTTCCCACTTCCGCAAGGACTCCCTTGTCTATTATGGCAACGTCACTGCATATTTCTTCAACAACGGCCATTTCATGAGTTATGATGATGATGGTAATCCCGAATTTCCTGTTTATATCTTTTAAAAGACTAAGTATGGACCGGGTTGTGGTAGGGTCAAGGGCACTTGTGGCTTCATCGCAAAGAAGAATCTGGGGATTTGTGGCAAGAGCCCTTGCAATCGCAACCCTTTGCTTCTGGCCCCCGCTCAGCTGTGAAGGATAGGCCTTCCTTTTGTCTGAAAGTCCCACCAGTTCCAGGAGCTCACCTGCTCTTTCCCTGCCTTCCTTCCTGCTATAACCGGCAATCTCCAGGGGGAAACAGATATTGTCCTCCACAGTTCTCTGCATGAGCAGGTTAAAGTGCTGAAAAATCATTCCTATATTCTGTCTGACCTGCCTTAATTCCCTGTCGCTTAAGAGAGATAAATCCTTATCTCCTATGATGATGGTTCCTTTATTAGGTCTCTCCAGGAAGTTTATGCATCTTACCAGGGTGCTTTTTCCGGCACCGCTCATGCCTATTATTCCAAATATGGTACCCTTATCAATATTTAAATTTATGCCTGAAAGGGCAGTTACCGTTTCATTTTGACTTATAAAATCTTTTTGTAAATCTTTTATTTGTATAAATGGTGTCGTCCCCAA
>DCDC01000087.1 GCA_002316225.1 Firmicutes bacterium UBA1065
GATAAAAAAAAGCAGGGTCCTGCTGGTTGACGATGTGTACACAACAGGCTCTACTGCCGACGAGTGCGCCAAAACTTTGCTTAATTTCGGGGTGTTAAAAGTTTATGTCATCACCATAGCTAGATGATTCTGTAATTATCATATCCATTTTTATATCGTGGTCCTCTGCGGGTATTTCATCAAGAACCTGAAAGTCATGAGCAAGACCTATTTTTTTTGCCCCTGGTTTTAAATTTTTCAATATCCTGTCATAGTAGCCTTTACCAAACCCTATCCTGTTTAAATTCTTATCAAAAACAACTCCGGGAACCAAAACCAGATCAATTTCTTCCACATCAACCGGCATGATTTTTTTTGGCTCATTATAACCGAAGGGACTGAGCTTTAAATCAGCTTCCTCCGTAATCTCGGAAGGAATTACAAGAGTGTTTACAATATCCGTATAGGGTATGACAACCCTTTTCTTTTCAGCCAGCATATGCTTAATCAAATCTGACGTCATCACTTCATTTTTGAAATCCATGTAAACAAAAATAACCTTGCTTTGTTTATAGGTTTTTAAGCCAATTATTTTATTCATTATAATCCTGCTGTTGTTTTCCACATCTTCCTTAGGCATCTTATTCCTGATGCCCAGTATCTTTTTTCTCAATTCTTTTTTGCTTTTCATACTTCACCTAAAAAAATACAGAAATCAAAAATCTGTAGAGGACATTGATAATGGGGCCTATTATTCTTCCTATTTTTCTGAATACAATCAAAAGTAGCAAGATAAATCTCAGGTGCTCCCTGTATGTGTAATAGAAATTCCAAACCTTAGGTCCACCCAGGCTGCCCAGTATATGGTGTCCGTCCAGGGGAGGTACGGGTATAAGGTTGAATACCGTAAGGACCAGGTTTATTTGAACGGTAGACCTTAAAACTTCAAATATAACCTGATTCAAGAGGGTTACAGGCAAAAACACATCCGCTAATTTCATAAATGCCGTAAACAAAAAAGCAACAAAAAAATTAGACACGGGACCTGCCAGCGACACGATTGCGTCATCCCGCAGGGGGTTTTTAAAGTTTCTGGGGTTTATCATAACAGGCTTAGCCCATCCGAAACCAAATACCAGCAAACACAAAAAACCAAGGGGGTCTAAATGCCTGAGGGGATTTAAAGACAGCCTCCCTTGTAACCTGGGGGTATTATCGCCTAATCTGTCTGCAGCCAAGCCATGTGCAAATTCATGTACGGATATTCCAAGCAATATTCCTGGCAAAAACAATAATCTGCCTACTAAATAATCCATATTTCCTCCTTCTCAGTATACAAGAATTCAATTTTTCGCTTCATTACCTTTGTCAGTTTTTTTGTATACTGTTGCTGTTTCAAGCCTTCTGCCCTTAATTTCTTCAACTGCTATCCTAAGCCCGAATTCCTCCAATTCCAATGTGCTTCCGTCCTCGGGAATTATTCCCAGGATACCGAAGACCAGGCCGCCAAAGGTATCGAAATCTTCATCGGGCAAACTTACCTGCAATTCCTTGGAAACATCGTCCAAATAGGCCGAACCTTTAATTTTCCAGGCATTTTCACCAATTTTTACAATCTCCGCTTCCTCCGGGCTTGAGATATCATCGTCTATATCACCTACTATTTGCTCCAATAAGTCATTCATGGTGATGATACCGCTCATTCCTCCATATTCATCAAAAACAACGGCAAAATGATTCCTGGTCTTTTTCATGTTTTGAAAGAGCACATCGGTCCTCACGGTTTCAGGAACAAAATAAGCGGGTTTTATGATATTTTTCATTATATTTTCTCTGCTTCTGTCTTCCAGTCTGAAATAATCCTTAACATGCAGGACGCCAACAACGTTGTCGGCACTTCCGTCACAAACGGGATACTTTGAGTGCCTGGTCTGGGATATTTTTTCATCCCATTCATCTTCGGTTTCATCAAGCCACAGAATTACTGCTTCAGTCCGGTGAGTCATTACTTCTTCGGCTGTTTTATTGTTAAATTCAAAAACATTTTGAATCATTTCCTTTTCGCTTTCATTTATAGAGCCCTTTTCACTTCCCACATCAACCATCATCCGGATATCTTCCTCCGTAACCTCATCATCAACAGCATCAGGGTCTATGCCTATCAGCCGCAAGACACTGTTTGTTGACACCGTTAAAAGCCATACCAGGGGAGCAAAGAGCTTTGCAATAACATATAAAAGTCCGGACAAGGACAAGGCTAATTTTTCTGCATTTCTCATTGCCACTCTCTTGGGAACAAGTTCGCCTGTTACAAGTGTTATATATGCCAGCAAAACTGTTATCAATATTACCGATATGGGATTTAAAACCGAATAGGGTATGTTCAATCCTAAATTGATTAAAAGGTTGGTGAGCCTGCTTGCAAAATTTTCTGCAGCAAAAGCACCTCCCAAAAGGGATGCTAAAGTTATGGCGATTTGGATAATGGAAAGAAATTGGGATGAATCTTCCGTAAGTTTGGTAAGCCTGATAGCACGCTTGTCACCCTCAAGGGTAAGTTTTGCTATTCTGTTGTCATTCATTGATATTACCGCAATCTCAGC
>DCDC01000199.1 GCA_002316225.1 Firmicutes bacterium UBA1065
TATAAATATCTCTTATACCTATGTTGTTTTCAAATGTCTTCTCGGTATACTTCATGCTGCTTATCGAGTCTACGGTATACAAACCGTTTCCCTGGTCTTCTAAGTGACCTTCGTATGTACTGCAGAGCATTACAGCCTTAACCGTATTTTCCGTATCGGAATATGCATCCAGATGGTCTATAAGGGTGTAATTGGCCATGGTTGCAACATCCAGGGGAGCTGTCAGGTATATCTTGCCGTCCGAATCTCTCATGAATTTAACGGCCTTGAGGCAGTCGTTCTCGGCATTTTTGCTGCTTGTATCATCATATTCCAAGGTGGGTTCCACCCAGATTATGGTTAAGTCATCTATAGATTGACTGCTGTTCTTCACAAATCTGAAGGAATCATTGATGATGACGGCGGAATTTTCATTTATGCTGCTTATGGAATCGATAAATACGTCGGAAATATTGCCTGCCTTGTCAGCTGCAGCAAATTTTATATCCTTGATTCCATCTTCTGTCGTATTGTACCATCCGACAACAAATTTCAAGCCTTCTTCACCGCCGAAATCCACAACGGCAATCTGGGGATTAAGGTCGGCTGCATCATTGTTGGTAAGGCGGACATCGGCTATAACATCCTTATTCTCATCAATTATAGCTAATATCGTTTCACAGTCCCATGCATCATCATCTGTTCCATAGTCTAAGGTATATGTTATGCCTGTTGTTCCATCAGGCATCATAGCCGCAGACATTCCCTTTATGTTTCCTGATGAACCGTTGTACAGGGTGTAGGTTTCATCAGACCAGGCTCCGTTTTCATATACTTTGTAAAGTATTGAATCATTAACATCATCATACTTAAAGGCATTTTGACTTCCATCCCTGTCTGTTCCGCTTCCTGCAAGGCTTCTCCATGCAACCACTGCCCTGTCGTCATTTGCTGCCGAAACAGGTCCCATATCGGATACCAGGTTATTTGTTAAAGGCGTGGTTTCCCAGGTGTGGCCGTCATATACTCCTGCAAGAATTTCAGAGGAATTTATCATCGCTGAAATATCATTCTCGGTCAAGGCTCCTTCGGTATTTATTCTTATCTTCTGCTGCTCCCATGCCGCAACTGCAAAGTCCGAATTTCCGCCTATAGTTAAATTGTTATCGGCATATGCTTCATCTGTTACTTCCTGAATCGGACCCTGGTCCTGGTATTCTCCTCCGGATAAAAGGGCCCAGCTTGCCCTAGTTTCGTTTATATCTGCAGAATTCCCGTCAGACATATATGCCATGATGGTTCCGTCAATTGTAAGCAGCGGGTTTGAGTATGGATATGAGTTAGTCTGAATATCCTTTGTATCCTCGGTACCTTTCTTCATACTTCTCCTGGCTGTGTTACCCCAGGCTCTGTCGTAGAGGTCCAGATAGTCCCTGTCTTCAAACCTTAAGCTTTCTTTTGCAACCCTAAGGGCTAGGTCAGAGGCATACATGGTATTGACTAATGATTTTGCTCCTATGAGATTTGACCCCTGCTTACTTTTCCATTCCTCAATTAATTCGGGATTGCCCATCTTCCATATATCAACAGTGTATTCATATGAGGCCAGTACGGCTTCATAGGAAATAAACAATACTTTGGCAACAAATTTAATTCCTACCTGGCCTGTAAGTCCCAGTTCAATACTAAACAGTTCTCCATAACCTGTAGGCGGAGGACCAAGATAGGACCTGTTTAAAAACTCCAATTCATAATCTAAGTTTATCTTGCCGAATACCCCTATTTTCAGGGCAACAATTGAATAATCAAATCCAAATCCCCCAAATGCACTAATGTAAAGCTTTATTCGGAGGGCAGTGAAAAAGTCGTTCAAGTCTGCAGGGTTCAAGTCTGCAGGCACGTTACCGTAGGGTTTTACCGCACGGAATTCAAGCTTGCTTGCGGCACCCAAACCAAACTCAAAGGTAAGAGGCACCGGGCCTGCCATTTGATTGACCTTCCAGGTATAGCCTATCAGGGCGTCTACGTCAAAGCCTCCTCCTATTACTACCATTACCCATTTTTCAGCTTCATAGTCATAACGGACCTCTACTTCGAAGTAGCCCGTAAGGGTCAAACCGTAATCAACATCTCCGCTTACTGTCTTCTCCATGTTCTCCGATAGTTCTTTTTCTATATCGTCGGCACTTTTTTGTATCATGTCTATCATTTCAGCAGCGTCGGGAGTATAGTCAAAGGATTGTTCAACTCCTCCCACTTCAACCGTCACACTGCTTACATCGGTGCTTCCCATACCCTGCTGTATCGTTACCAGTCCCCGGTAAACCATGGGGTCTTCCGTTGCGATTATTTTAAGGTTCAGATTCTGGCCGCCCAGAGATGTGCCCGACATAAGTTCCAAAGCCTTGCCGATAATAGAGTCACCGTTATTAACCATGGAACCGTCAAATTTCAGGTTGCCGTTTTCATTCATTTCTTCGGCGGCTTTTTTTACCCCCTTGTCTTCATCATTAGCTTCCGGGGCTCCTACCATGTTTGTCAGGAGGAAGGGACAAGATGTCTGCTTAACTAAGGTGCCTGAAATATCATAGATGGATACCCTTGCTCCTTTTTTGGCTCCAACCGCCAAATTCAGGGACTCTTCTGTCAATGTCGTTATATTTTTTGTGTATGCCATTTGGGCCCAGGGATATAGGATGGTTTTAACCTTCTGACCGCTTATTAGAGCTCCGTATTCATCATAGAGTTTTACATCGTAACCGTCCTTTTTATCATATCCCCACCATGTTACTATAGATTCCAAATCAACCTTCTTGTATATGTTGCCCGGTCCCACGGCTCCCGTATATCTTGTCACATCAAGCAGGCGTCCGCCCGATAGATTATAGTTAACCTTAAGTGAAAGAACAAAGGGTTTATTCTTGTCTGAAGGGCTTACAGGCACTAGGTTTACAATGCTATCGCCGAATCTTACCGTATCTTGGGCACTGATGTTCCCGTTTACTTCTATAAGCTGTGGATAGTAGGTGTCATCGAATAACACTTCGTATATGAAAACCAATTTATCGGAAGCTGAAAGCTCCTCATCGTTATCATCCGTCCAGAACCTTGTGGAGTCAAGGTTAAGGGTAAACCTGCCATCACTGCCGATACTAAGGGTTTCGCCGCTGCTTTCCACTGTTTCGGGGCATATTTTCCCGTTTTTATAAACGGCTCCCCTGTAGGTTGCCTGACCTGTGAAGGGCTCTCCATCAGAGTTCTTGAAAAATAATTCAACCTTTGCCGCCGGTCTTAGTTCAAATATGTTTACAGGGTAAAGCTCATATATTCCCGGGTCTTTTTCGGCTGATTTAAGGCGTTCATTATACAGGGTCCCTAAATAAACATTGGAATTGCTTCCTGACTTGAGGGAAATGCTGCTTGCGATGCCGGATTCCTCATATACGGCTATTTCACCTTCATCGTTTGAAGTTAAATTCACAGTCTCACCATTTCCGTTTACATAGGTTAATTGGGTTTCCTGCCTGGGATAGAAATTAAATATATAAAGCTTATCCTTCAGTGTTTTTACATCAACCAGGAGAGAATCGGTCATGCCGGTTGCCCCATGGGTGGCTCTTATAGTGGTTGTACCGTCGCTGTTGCCTGCAAGCATAAACTCGGTAGACGGGCGGTAGCTTGTATAATCAAACTTTTCAATATTTTCATAAAGGGTTCCCTGCTTGTAGTTAACCGAGGCAATTTTTGAATTGTCTGATTTCCATTCAATCCTGTCGGTTACACTTCCCCAGGGGTATTGACCGGAATTTATGCTCATGAAGTTTCTGAGGCTGATTTCTCTTCTTAAAGCCAATATACCCAGACTGGCGGAGTTTTGATACAAGTTTTTAATGTAACTGTTATTATCCAAAGTCACGGCTTCAACATCCTGATTATCAACCAAAATTTTCATGGATTCCTTGTTGTAAACATGAAGAACAAAGGAGTCCGTTGACCAGCCGCTGTCCTGGGTATTCTTGGCCTTAGCCGAAACGGTATAGATATCCTTAAGTTTGTCTGAAGGAACCGGGTCAATATTAAGATCACAGGTGAAGGTGCCGTTCACCGGGACTACAGCCGTAGGAATGGTTTCTTGATTTTTAACTATTTTAAACTCAAATTCCCCTCCCGAAAATTCTTCCAATAGACCCTCGATATGAATGGTGGTTGTTTCATCTGTTATGTAATAGTTGTCGAGAGTAGACAATTTCACTCTTGCAGGCAGGGGATATACTATGATATATCCTAGGTCGCTTAAAGTTTCAGAAGGATTATCCGGATTTTCGGCACTGACCCTCACTGTATATGAAGGCACGGATTTAGCTGAAACCGTCGGGAGTTTATTTTCCGGAACCGTGAAGGTGTACTTATCAACTACACTAGCGGTATAAACAGGAAGTGCCTCACCGATGGCTTCATCGCTCAGGTAATAGCCGGAGTATACAGCCACATCAAATTCTGCCGCCAAACCTTCTGTTCTTCCTATCAGGTTCTGACTCCACGCTATTTTTACAGGTTCATTTTTTTTGGTAAAAAAGGAATTGTTGCCGGCAGGAAATACAATAGCCGGTGGTCCCCCTTGAGCAACCGTAAATTCAGGTGTATCAGCAGTTACCTGGGAGCCGAATCCCCCGTTGTCACAAACAGCCGTGAATGTTACGACTCCGGGACTTCCCGGCGTTATTACTCCCGTTGTTTCATTTATGGTTGCAACCTCTTCATTGCTGCTTTCCCATTTAACTTGGGTAAATGTCGCATCTTGAGGACTTATGCTTTCTACCTTTAATTGGGTTACTTCCTTTGATGCTGTGTAAATCATATTGTTCTCAGGATAGGAGTTTGTATCCAGGTTGATTGAGGTAACCAATATTACTGAATCTATTGTTGCGGTAATTTTCTTGTCAATCACCGGTGTTCCGCCTTCAAAACGGATAGGCTGGCCGGGGGTTGCTTCAATGTATTGGCCGTCCATATACAGCTTAATGTTCAAATTCTGTTCTGAAGCACTTGCATAGTTGGCTGCGGGAATGCTTGCCGTATAGAATGAGCCCTCTGATTGTCCTTCTCCTCCCATGGTCAGGGGGTAGGTATAATCACCTGCTTTTATATAAACAGATTTAAGGCAATTCTTTGTAAGATCGTAATCTTCTTCTAACCAATCAGAAATATCCGTATCAACATCAAGCTTTACTTCAATATTTTCATTTGGTTCATAATTTCTGCCCGAGGGTTCATTTGAAAGATATAAGTCTTTAAACGCCGCCAGCTTGTCAATTCCCATTTCAACGCCGGATATCGTTTTGGTACTTCCGTCGTCAGGCCATACTTCTGTTTTATTATAGTTTATATCTACAATTCCGGTTATGAATCTGACTAGTAAACTGTTATCAGGATTTTTAGGAACCGTATATAAGAATGTGGCATATTTGGAAATAGTGCCTGATGATTCAGCAGGTGATAGGTGAACGCTTCCATCCTGCAATCGCATTTGTATATTATTTAATTTAACCGGCTCAGAAAATTCAACAGTTATGGGTATAACCTGCCCGGATTGGTATTCCCCTGCGGGAGCCGTAATATTCTTAACAGATGGGGCCGTTTTATCTATAATATAATAATATTCACTTATATTAGACGGTACTTCCATATATTCGGGAGAAGTGAAATCACTGCTGTTTGTATATACTGCTCCTGTAAACGATACTCTATCCGGCAGTACACCGTAAGTTTTGAAATACAGCTGTCTACCGTGAGGGTCTACAGCTCCGGCACCCAGCATTAACAATTCAATCGTTTTTACGCCATAATTGTAATAATTGACACCGATTCCTTCTAATACACCGTATTGGGCATTTTGTATTTCCTCATATTCGTAAGTATCATTATTAGAAACCTGAAGAAGAGGATAGGTTGTTATTGTGTCATTTCTGTTAAAGTTAGTGAAAATCTTTATATATGGTAGATATTCAAATTCTGCGTTTTCAAAGCTTCCGCTTATGTCTTCGGCTGAAGCGATGAAGTTATTGTACATTCCTACAAGTGCGCCATCATCCTCATAGGGCGAATAAAAACCATTATCCGGTCTTAAATAATAATGTATTGTTGAGTATGATGGGTCATGCTGAATACCATCATCCTTAATCGTTAATTCTACATCTCGACTAAATCCCATGTTATCGACCCATGAATATGACTTGTTCAAAGTAACAGGAATCGTGACGTTCCTTGCATCTCCTTCAAACAATATATTGACGGGGTCATAAAGCTGTATGTAAAATTTCTTTTCCCCATTCCACCTCATATCGGGCGAATCGTTTTGGCTGAAGGGGTAAAGGGTAACAGTCTGAAAAACATTTGAAAGTCCCCAGTCTTTGGATATGGTGATGGTCTCATCCTTGCTCTGATAATGAGTGCCGCTCTTAGCCGAGCCGTCCAATGTCCTGATTTTAAAGGATATGTCATAATCCGGCACAACCCAGTTTCCATTTTTATCTACAATGATAAGATGAAGTGTCACTCCTTCCTCATCACTGAGATTTGTAAAAAATGTTTCTGTTGTGATATCCACCTTTAATCTTAGGTCATTATTTATAGGAATTTCCGTGCTTTCTGAAGTTAATTCTATGCCTTCCCTCTCTATCTGCTTAAAAAGGCTTTCCAGTGCTTTATTGTGGTCTTCCGTAAGGGGAACGGCGTTCTCAAAGTATTCTTTTTTTAATCGTGCCAGCTCCTCTTCAATCTCAATCATTATTTTTAAATCAGCCAATGTTATTCTTGTCCCGTCAACGGTCACTTTCTTGCTTAAATCGACACCCTCTCGATTAAGCAGCTGCTTTACCTGGTATAAGGTCATTGGGGTACCGTCAACCATAATACTCTCGCTTACGTTTAGTTTTCCTTCATCATCAAGCAAGCCCATATTGGAAAGCTCATTTAAGATATCCTCCTCAGTCAAATCATCTCCGTACATATTTTCAAGTTTATCTAAAATAGTTTCATTTTCCTCAATGGAGTTGTTTATGGTGTCAGATGTATATGCAAATGCCGGGTAACTCATCTGCAGTATCATTAGAACAATTAAAATTCCGCTTAAAGCTCTTTTCATATTCTTCCT
This sequence comes from Firmicutes bacterium UBA1065, assembly GCA_002316225.1. Classification (GTDB taxonomy): domain Bacteria; phylum Bacillota; class Clostridia; order Tissierellales; family Sedimentibacteraceae; genus Sedimentibacter. Next base: position 7,133 of record DCDC01000199.1, read on the forward strand.
CCTTATATTTTCCCCGTAAACATCCGAACAAACAAACTCCTGAATCTTTTGCTCCTTCTCCCGCCCTTTCTATAAAAATATTTTTCATCGGTCTTTAAGCCCTGGATACCCTACCACATCTTGAAAACGATTGCCTTTATGCATAAAATAATGGACAGGATTTATTTTGGCTTAAGTCCGGTATTTTCATGAGACCTCTTTAACATGCAAATCTCTTTTTACGAATAATTATAATACCATTACCACCATTATTCCAATATTTTTTTAAAATTTTACAAAATAATCTATAAAAATTTGATGCTTTAAAAATCATGTGTCAAATAACTTGTTTTGGGTATAATAGTCACATATGAATAATAAGTTTTAATATGGGAAAATAAGCAGGTTTTTTAAATTTAATTCAAAAGGAAGGTATCCATGAACAAGGATAAGAAAAAATTCATCAGTATCATTGTAACCCTTATCATCGGTATTGGCCTGGGATTTTTCGGGGTGATGGTTTCCGTTTTTTCCGATGGAAGTACATATGAAAGATTGATTACAATGCTAATCATCCTGATAATATATGGGGTTCTGAGCTTGATATTAGGATTTATCAGGCCAGTTAGGCCGTGGGGCCACATGCTGGCATTAAGTCTTCCGGGTGTGGTTATGTTAATATTTTACACTATTAAGGAATTTAACATTCTGTATATTGTCTATGTAGCTTTGATACTTTTAATTGCATTCTTTGGAACTAAAAGCGGGAAATCAATGAGGAGAAAAAAGAATTAATCAAGCAAAGAATTTTAAGAAATTCTTGGAGCTAAGTTCTTCGTTTGAATTAATAAAAAATTTTTTTAATTCTGTGTTTAAAGTCAAAAATCCTGGGTAATATACTTGTACAATAGTTTTACAATAATTATAGCGAAGTCAATATCATTGCCAGTTGTTATGAAAGGATTGTGGTCTGACCCGTTAACAGTCAGATTATATAAAGCAGTTACTTTGTAACAAGGTGAGAAGATTGGTAGGATATAATTACTAAGACTATTGTGAATCTCTACCGAGAGGTATAGAATGGGTATCCAAGAACATAAGTAGCGCCTGATATCATTTAACTTTGATATTCAGGCGCTGCTTATGTTTACGACGATTAACGAATACCCTTAGTCATCCTGAGCGAAGCGAAGGATCTCATGAGATCCTTCGGGCTAAGCCCTCAGGATGACACTATGGGGTATTCATAATAATAACAATTCACGGAGTATTCATAGCAATGATAGTATGTATAAAAAATTTTTATATATGTTTAAATGTAAAATTCTTGGGTAATTTACCATTACATTTGAATCTCCGCTGAGAGGTGTAAAATGGATACCCGAAAAAACACAAACAGCGCCTGATATCATGAGGAATTCTGAGCTTTAAACTTGTGGCTCCGTCATATCTGTATTCACCGAAATCATACCAGGTGAACGCATAGCTGTAATATGTGTTGTTTGGAGGATTATCCAGTGCCTTCAAGTATTCATCGTCAAATTCAACAAAAACGGTTTTATTGTCGCCATCAAAAGTAAACACGGCATTTTGGCTTACAAAAACACCCTGGTGGGGCTCAGGCACCGGACCATCCATGTCCGGGGGCTTGTCATTGCTTCTTTGGCAGCTGGCTATGGCAAAAATCATAGCAAAAGCTAAAATCATATTGCGCTCATTCAAATCAATGAAGAGAATATTTCGTTGTTTGTCATTATTTGTCATTTCTCCTGTCCCCCTGAACATTCACGGATACTAGTTTTCGCATATATATTAATTTATTATAATAGATTATTTAATAATTGACAATCCCTCAATATTGAACCTGTATTTATTATTCTTTGTCTGTAACAGCAGCTTCCTCAAAGGGGTTTTTTATCTTGCTTCTGATTAATTCCCAAATGTTTTCTGCCGTATTTTTTGGCAAATCCACAAGAGCCTTACCCGATGCCTTGGTCCATACCTTAATTATGGATATTAAGTCTTTGGATATAATTTCTCCAAGCATTTTGCCTGCTTGGACCGTAGCGGTTTTCATCAGCCTTTTAGGTTCTGCCCTTGTAATGCTTCTGCAGTAGTATTGAGTTAAGAGCCCAATCCTTAATACCAGGAGTGTATTTATAGTTCCTTCCAAAATGGAGTCCACCACAAAGGAGGTTATAAAACTTGCTATCGGAACCATCTTACCAAGTGAGCCTGTCATGACGGTGGAAAGTACCTGACCAAGTTCTTCAGATAAAATGTCTAAATCATCGATTTGTTTTGCCGCCAATACAGTTCCGAACACATTTATATATAGCTTTATAAGATTCTTTATTGAAGGTCTTTGACTATATAAATTTGAAATATTCCACACTAATTTTATGGAGGTTACAAATACAAAAATCCCATCCAGGGACCCATTTTGAGAAATAGCTGTGGTAGTGAATATGCCTCCTGCGCTTGCCTTTATTATACGTACAGCCTCTTCATCAATTTTTGACAGGGCATTGTTGACTGACTCAATATCTGCCTTTTCATTATCCCAAATATAATTTGATTTCCTTAAAAAGCTATTCTTCATCAGCCTGTTTTTCAGTTTTAAAATATATTGATTATATTCTTCAGAATTCTCATCACTTGGAATTTCTAATGGCTTTTCTAATTTTGTTATTATCATGGCAACGGATAAAAGCGCTCCTATACCCAAGATTACAAAAAATACTAAAAGAGTCTTGCCAAAATATGGATGGACCAATGAGGCTGCATTAATCAGCTGCACGGACTGGTTAACCATTGTTATGGCAAATGAAACCAACAATAAAATTAACACGGTGACAAGTAAGTTTAAATATGGTTTTTTATCCATAATACCTCCAGGTAATGATGATATTTCTAATCATTATTTTTATTGAATTCATAATAACACCGCCGCAGAATTTTGTCAAGATTTCAAAACATTGACTGTAAAAGCCCGAAATATTAGAGAATTGTTTACCTTTTTTTGACAAAAACTAAATTGACACTAGCTGATAAAAAGATTACAATATATTTGTGGTTGGTGGTTGAGCCAACAATATGGAGAGGAGTGTGATTTTATGGTTACAAATGACTACCAAAAGGAATATGATGCTCTAGTCATAGGAGCCGGCAATGGCGGCCTCACTGCTGCGGCAACTTTGGCAGGCAAAGGGATGAAGACCCTGCTCATAGAGCAGCACAACCTGCCCGGTGGTTTTGCGACAAGCTTTGTCAGAGGGAGATTTGAATTTGAACCTTCGCTTCATGAAATCTCTGACTTCGGGCCTCCTGAAGACAAAGGCGCTACAAGACAGCTCCTGGAAGACAAAATAGGTCTGGACCTTGAGTGGTTAAGGGTTCCGGAAGCCTACAGGCTTATTATCCCTAACGAGAAGGGGGGTAGACTTGATGTAACGATGCCCTTCGGCAAAGAAGAGTATATTTCAAAATTGGAGGAATATGTCCCCGGTTCAAGACCCTATGTAACTGATTTTATATGTTTGTGCGAAGAGGTGGTAAACGCTTTCAACTACCTTGCCGAATCAAAAGGAAAGGCCGACAAGAGTATCCTGATGGATAATTATCCTAATTTTCTTAAAACTGCCTCATATTCCCTTCAGGATGTGTTAGATGCAATGAAAATACCCTATTTAGCCCAAAAAATCCTCACTGCATACTGGTGTTATTTGGGTTTGGGTACAAGGCAGGTTAATTTCACCATATTTGCAGCCATGTTTTACAAGTATGTAATGCGGGCTGCCTATATTCCCAAATACCGTTCCCATGGATTTACTGTTGCCCTTGATAAGAGAATCAGGGAATTAGGCGGAGAAATCCTGTACAATACCAGGGTCGAGAAGATTTTGGTCCAAGATGGCAAAGTGGCAGGTATCGAAACCTCAAAAGGCGATAAAATCAAAACTCAGTTTGTAATTTCCAATGCCTCACCTCATCTGGTATATAACCGGCTCATTTATCCCAAGACCGAAATCCCCGAGATTGCCCTGAAAACCTGCAATGCAAGAAAGGTAAGCTTTTCTGCCTTTGTGGTATATTTAGGTCTCAACAAGAGCCCTAAGGAATTAGGTATCAATGAATACAGCTATTTTGTTTACTCCACTCCCGATACCAATGATATCTACAAGCAGTTTCATGAATTGAGACGGCCTACGGGACAAGCAACTGTCTGCCTGAACAATGCCATTCCCGACTGCTCCCCGGAAGGAACAAGCATTTTGTACCTGACCACCCTATATTCCGGAGATTGCTGGAGCAAGGTGGAGCCAAAGGATTATTTTGAACTGAAGAA
>DCDC01000132.1 GCA_002316225.1 Firmicutes bacterium UBA1065
ATTGATTCCCTAAAAAGAATTACCCCCCAGGTAAGCTCAGTAAGACAGGTATATCCGGGACTTGACTATGTGGCTCCTCCCGGGTCCGACAGGTTAAACCCCATGGCAGCAGACAGGGAAACCTTTATGAGGGAAATAGGCTCAGCAAACAAGGGCATATTTTTATTTGATTTTTTGTATAAGTATATAACCGGTTTCAGCCCTTTTATAGCAAGGGAAATTTGTTATTTGACAAAGCTTAACGAAAGCACCTGTCTGGGTGAGTTAAGCCCTGAAAAAAAGGAAGAAATATGGGTTGCATTCAATAAGCTGACTAACAAAATAAAGAATAAGGACTTTACATTTAATATTTATTATGATGAAGATAAGGCTTATGGTTTCTACTGCCTTGAGGTGGAATATTTGAAAGGCTATGTGAAAAAAAACTTCCCATCTCCCGGTAACCTCCTGGATGAATACTATTATGAATTAGACAATAAAAACAAAATAAACCAAAGGGTTGCAAGCCTCATCAAGAGCATAAACACAAAGATTGCCAGGGACAAAAAGAAGGTTGAAAAGCGAAGAATTGAGCTCCTTAATGCCGAAAACAGGGATAAGTACAGGATTTACGGGGAGCTGATCCTTGCAAACCTCCACAAAACTCCGGAAAACAACAAGCTCATTGCCATTAACTACTACGACCCGGACCAGAAAGAAATTGCCATACCCCTGGACCCCCAGCTCAGCTTGGCCCAGAACAGCCAAAAGTATTTCAAAAGATACAACAAGCTGAAAAATGCCGCAGAAGAACTTGAAAAATTAATCGTTGCAGCCTTAAGTGAAATATCCTACCTGGAAAATATTTTGTATTCCATCGAGGAATGCCAAACCACAGAGGATTTGGACGACATTTACAAGGAGCTGGCCGACCAGGGATTAATGAAGAAAAAATCAAAGGTTAACAGGTCCAATAAAACAAAGCCCATCACATGCTTCATATCCTCAGGCGGTCATGAAATACTGGTCGGGAAAAACAATCTTCAAAATGATATGATAACATTTAAAATGGCCAGGAATGAAGACTACTGGTTCCATGCCAAAAATATGCCCGGCTCCCATGTGGTAATCAGGACCGGTGGCGATGAATTAACCGACGAAGAATTCGTTGAAGCTGCCAGAATTGCGGCCTACTACAGCAAGGGAAAGAATTCTGTAAAGGTTGAAGTGGATTATACAAAAAAATCAAACATTAAAAAACCCCCCAATGCCAAGCCCGGTTTCGTAATCTACGACACAAATTATTCAATGCTGGTAGAACCGGATATCAGGGGGATAAAGATTAAAGAGTAACAATCGGGACCAGGGGTCCCGATATTCTTATTTTTTTGCTATGGCTGATATTATTTCGCGGCAATAAATTTCCGTTTCCATGATTTCCTCTTCCGTTAAGAACTCAGCCGTATTGTGAGCCAATGGATTTCTTGCCTTATGTAATAAATAAAACCTGGCAGCCCATTTGGAATACTGGTCATTATTAAAATATGGTGCAAATCTTGTCCAATAATGCTGCAGGATGTTTCCTAATTCCATGATTCCTACCACGGTAAGAATATTATCGCTGGCACGTTCCTTATATTTTTTCTTATTGACAGCCAAATTTATATTTACCTTTTCAAAATCTATAAAGTACTTCTTGTTCTTCTTGTACTCCAGGTTTACTCTTTCAAGCTCATCTTTCCATCTCTGGCCAAACATATCGGTTAGTTCTGTTTCAATGATTGACCTCAATTTTTTCTCGGCTTGGGACAGAATCGGCCATATTTCTCCTATTTCCGGCTGGGATATATCCATAAGATACTCAACAAAATATTCGGAAATTGTTTCATACTTGAATTCATCCCTCTTATTTTCATCCGAATCAAAGAAATCTTTTGACTTGTTGGATATATAGCCTCTTGATTCAAGCTCATCTATATCATATTGCTTTATATTGTATCTGGGTCCAATATATATCTGCAAAAGCTTGTTATAAAAATCTTCATCCTTTAACAAATCGACTATTCTCTTGAAATAATCCAAAAATTGTTGATTGCAGGCAGAAAGGACCGAATCAAAATCCTCAACACCCTTCCTGTATGCTATTTCCTGCCCCAGGGCCGATAAGAGGTAGGGAGACCTGCCTGCATAATACAATATTTTTTTCTTTACATCATCGGTCAGTTTTATTTGAAGGCTTTCAAACTTATTGAAATATTCCTGCAAGTCTTGGTTTGAAAATCCCCGGAGACTTATTTTTTTAAAAACTCCGTCTAAGGTTGAACCTCCGAATGACCTTGTCTCAATATGAATTAAGCTTCGCCTCGATATAGTTATAAAGGTCATTTTATAATCCGCAGATGAGATTAATTCCCGGAAAAATTGAAAATTCGATGAGTCACTACCAAAAACATTTTCTGCAAAATCAAACTCATCAATTACTATAATCAGCTTTAACTTCTTGGATATAAGCTTAAATGCCTTTTCCAGCTTCCTTCTGAAATTATAGGTATCGTTGGTCACTGCATCTAAAGCGGCATCAAGGGCATTAATTTCCTTAAAGTAGTTGCCTTCAACAAATTCCAGTTCATCCCTCACCAGGGATAATACATATGTCCAAAACTCGTTAAAATCTGAAAACTTGCTTATAACCGTTTTGATTGTTATTATATTTTTATTATTGTTAAGCTGTATAACATTACGTATAAGGGAACTCTTGCCAATCCTGGTTATGCCCGTCAACGATATGCTGCCGCTTTTTGAATCATGCTTATAAATTAAATCATTGAACAGCTTCAATTGGTCCTTGCGCCCAATAAAGCTTTCACCTTCAACCTCTGCTCCCACAATGAAAGGATTATCAATTAATTGCTACCTCCGTATTTTTTTATCAGCCAATCCTTGTACAAGCCTACCTTGATCTTATACTTGTTTTCTTTTTGCTCCAATACATCCCTGTCACATAAAAGCTGGAGTAACATATCAACCCTCTCTTCAGGCAGATCACATGTAATATCGCCTCTCAGGCAAAAATCATCCTTCTGTGACATTTGTGCGATTTTCCTAAGTATTTTAATATTGTCTTCCTTTTTCGTCTTATCTTCAATATCTCCTTCGTCATTGAACAAGGCATCAAATTCTGATTCCGACAACCTCCCGTTATCCTGAAGAAGTATGTTGTTGATAACATTCTTGATGTCAGCCTCAACTATATAGGGGGATTTTTTGTCATTCAGGTAATTTACAAGGGCACTGCAGATTTTTACCGTATAAAAAGCACTTCCGGCCGTTGCCTGCCAAATTCTTTCAAAGGCTTTTTCATCCTTGTACCTGGATTCTCTTTCCCCGTTTTCATGAACTATTTGAATGGGGACTTCGCATAATTCCTTGGTGCTTTCACGGGATAAATAGGTAACCCGCTCTTTTTTTACCGTGCCGAAGGGATTGGCAAAGTCATTTATAAACTTTTCCATATAGTCTTGTCCGACTAAAATTCCGACAAACTCCAAATCCTGTATCATGGCCTTCCATAGCTGCATGAAGGTATAATCCAATTTCCCCTTCTTTATTTCACCGTAAACATAGGTAAATTCATCAATCAATATCACTATATTGTAGTCCTTGTTAATGACTCTTTTATTGAAATTTTCAAAGAAACGGATGAACAAGCTGGGACCTATTTCACCGGTCAATTCGTCAATAGTCGGGAAAGATAGATTGCATGCTTCCATTTTTGCCAAAAGCTCAGGAAAATGATCTTCCAGTTTTTCCTGTATCAATGTCAGTATCCTGTGCCTGAAGCTGGTAATTACCGATTTGCTGTCGTTGCCGCTGAGAATGTTTTGAATGTTGCCCAATTTTATCACTATTGAATTCTTATAAGCAGACTTAATCCTGTTTTCCAGGTGGTATAAAACAGAAGATTTGCCTGCCCTTTTTTGACCGAATAAGGCTATGCATTTTGACCTAAGCAGGGTGTTATCCTTGTTTCTAAGAGTATTAACAATTCCGGCTATAAATTCATCCCTGCCGAAAAACATATTTTCATCTCTTACTTCCCCGCTTGTATCTATGGCACTGTAGGGATTGTTTATTTCTATAAAGTCTGCTTCCTTAAATAAATTAATTGAAAAATCCTCGCTCCAGCAAGCCTCAATGGTATCATCGGGGGATACCAAATACTTGTATTTTATGGTCAGATTAAACTGGAAGGCCTTCCTGCTTATCTGGTCAGCTGTCGGCTTAACGGCAATAATTAAAGTTTCATCATTTCCCCCCTTGATATAATCCTTGTTGATATCCCTCATTATACAAGCGGCGTGACTTGTTGAGCTGATTTCTATCTCCCTTACTGTCTGACAATACAATTTATTTTTTAAAACAAACCTTAACTCGCATTCCCTGTTGTTCAAAAACGTGTTACTGTTTATGATTTCCACGGATAATTCAGGCTTGTAGGCCACAAACAATTCATTGAGCTTCTTTTCTGCCACATTGCATATTTCAGGCAACACTTGTCTGACGGTATCAAAGGCAAAGGGAGTTGGCGATTCAAATATATCTTTTTCTAAGCTTCTGCCTTTCCTTATTATATCTCTCAGAGCCGTTTCCCTGTTATCAAAGTCCTTATCCGAGACAAAACGACTTGCAATGTTTAACAGACCTATTACTTCCTTCATCCGCTCGTTATCTTTTGCCAAAAGGATATTGTATCTTAAATATTCCTCTATTTTTTCAATATGGTGTTCCAGCCAGAATGTGGAAAATTCAATCTTATCGATTTCTTTCACCGCTTGTTTGAAATCCTGCAGTTTCTGCTTAAACCAAAATATATATTTAATCCAAAGGTCTTCAAGATTCTTGGAATTTATATTTTCAAAACTGTCAATTCCCAAAGCCGTTTCAAAAACCTCAGTTATTGAAGATATTAATTCCTGGTTCTTTGATTCGCATATCTGCTGGCATATTTGACTTATTAAATTATTCTTTTTAATAAAGAGCATGGTACATGCATTTACAAAGTTTACCCCGCTTTCATTTAACCGGTACCTGGAAAAATAGCTTAAGGGGGTTGTGGGGTTAAGGTTTACGCCTGATTTTGTCACACCGATGGGAATATCTTTCCTCTCAACGAAAAATGATACTATATACCTGACATAAGCATTGATATAAAGCTGCTGATTCAATTGTTCAATCTCTGCACTGGATTCCAGGTATAAATATCTTGCTGCATCAAGAGGAACTTCCTCGGTTTTAACCGACAGGTCTCCTTCAGCAACCAAGCTCCTTATCATATATTCAAATCGAACTTTTTTATTAAATAAACGATCTTTTTCCGTGTCCTTAGACATATATTGGTCGATTATTTTAGCAATTGCAAGGCAGGTATTTCTGTAATCCTTAGGTCTTTGCGTATTTAAGGTATTTAAACTGTCTTCCAGTTTCCTGATTTTGCTTCTTGCAACCGAAATGCTCCCCTTTAATTTCTCATCCTCCAAATCATTGACATGGGTAAAGACAACAGATAATTTAAAATTACTCAACCTGTTCTGCATAATATCATCCAGCTCAAAATCATAGTAATACAAGTTGTTGTCATCAGCATCCGGCTGCTGGTCCAATTCCAAATTATTAAGAAAATAGGTTCCCTGCAGAATACCGGTGGCTATTTGATCCGAAGGATTATGGGATATGATTTCTGAAGCTATTTTTTTGGCTTCTTGTTCATTATTTTGATTCAAATAGCAAACTGCTAATCTCCTCTTAATATTCAATTCAATGGAAGCATAAGACCCGGCATAATCGTCTTTAATCCCTAACAATACCTTGTTTTTATTCTTTACGGATATCCATTCCTGGTACGTTTCAATGGCCTTTTCATAGTCCAGGCAGCCCTTGTTTGAATCTGACAGTATATCCGCCTTTAAATTCAAATAATGGAGTTTCCTGTTTACGGCATCGGTGTTTTGAATTACTAAATTATAGTACTTTAACAGTTTTTCATAGTCCTTTGCCTTCTCATATATTCGAATATATTGCAGGAATACTCTCTCCTCTTCAAAATACTTTTTATGTCTTTCTACCAGTCTCAAGGCCTTTTTTATGGAATCGGGATCTTGATTTGCAATAGACAAATAAAAAGTAATTAAATCGCCCACATGCTTCTCATTGTTAGGATTCCTGTTAACCAGGGACAAGAGAATACTTTCCTTTTTTTCTGGATCCGCAAAATTTTCTTGCTCAGCCCTGCTTGTATTTGTTTTGGGCGCAAAAGATTCATATGATTTGCGAACCTCTTGCGGAATGGGATTTTTAGGTTTTACATTAACAGCTACAATCTTTCCTCCCGGTAATCTGCTTGTCTCAAAGAACACCTCTAATCCGGATATATCATAGTCGGTACTGAGCTTTCCTGCCAATGCTTTATCACTCACCCTGCTGAGCAGGAAGCTATATGCATTCCTTCCTGAATAAATGATGCCCATTTCTTTATTGGGAGTATAAGAATTAATATAACCTTCCCTTGTTGTCCCGGTAAAATTTTGCCTGGGCGTGACTTGTTTTTCAGCCATGGACCTGCCACCGGGTACACCCGGTGAAACCTTGCCGTAAACTCCGTCTGTATCTTTATTCTTATTTATTTCTTTTTTTATAAAATCAACCAGGGGATTTTCTTTCCTGAAAATAGTGTTTTCTGCCACTTGATTAATAAGAGACAGCAAATTATCTTTTGAATAGTATGTATGAGTATCAGGCCAATTCAGGCTGATTTTGGAAAGGGATGAAAAGTAAACAAAAGCATCCGTGAAAAGCTTTATAGTTTCACTCTTTAAATTATCTTCATTCTTGTTAAAACATTCATACAAAACAGAAATATCTTTTATTTTCTCGGTGCTTACGACCATGAGCTTAAAGATATCAATTATTTCGAAAATGTTTTCGGCAGTTAAGCAGGACATTGCCGATGCCAGCCTGGCTCCTTCATCATTATTGGATTTTTGATACATGACAATGGAAGCTAAGTATTTTTTTGCCTTATAATAATAATCCGCCGCTTCTTTAAAATTCCCGCAAACAAAGTATGCTTCACCTAAAGCATAGTTATAGAAGTCGAGGTTTCTAATTTCCTGGAGATGCCTGATTGATGCAATTACTCTGTCCATTCTTCCGAATTTGGGGTCTGTTTCCTTTAACCTTACGGCATATAAAAAAGAATTCTCGATACTTAAAAATACATCTGGTAAACTGTACTTGACCAATTTTCGTTCTCTGCTGAAATCAGCAGCCGAAAATTCATATTCAATATTAATGGCGGAGAAAAAGTCCAGGGAAGCTTTTATGTTTTCTTGGAAGGGGGAATCATTTTTGATACTGCTTTCAATGATTTCATAATCGGCAATACCGTTAAAGTTTATGGGTTTTGGTCGTCCATTGATTGAAATCAGCACTAAATTGTCATCATATGAAATTACGTTACCTGTATGTACTGCTCCGCTGTTTAAAGTAATCTTAACCTCATCATTTAGTTTCACTTCATTTTTAAAATATACACCAATACTCATCATCTACTCCTTTTGGTTGCTAATTATTTATTGCTGTATTCAAATGAGCAATTGACAGACAATAAAGAAATTTTATCATTTTTCGACAAAATAATCAATTTAAATTTTGCCCAATAAAAAAAAGAGATGAAATAATCCATCTCAGATCTTTTTTATTTTATTCGTTTATTCGGTTATTACCACCTGGTTTATATTATCCGTTTCTATAAGCTGGACGCTTATCCTTTCGCTTCTTGAGGTTGGTACATTTTTTCCGATGAAGTCCGCCCTGATGGGCAATTCCCTGTGTCCCCTGTCTATCAATACGGCCAGTTCAACATTTTTGGGTCTTCCCTGGTCCACGATGGCATCTAAGGCTGCCCTGACGGTCCTTCCCGTGTATAAAACATCGTCAACCAAAATAACCGTTTTGTCCTTAATGTTATAGTCAAAGTTTTGAACGGCCAAGGGGGCCCTGTCGTCCTTTTCAAGATCATCCCTGTAATAGGTTATATCCAAAGGGAAGACCGGTACCTTGGAGCCTTCTATCTCTTCGATTTTTTTAACTAATCTGAGAGCCAGGGGCCAGCCTCTCGTCTTTATACCAACCATTACTATGTTTTCCACGCCTTTATTTCTTTCTATAATTTCATGGGCAATCCTGACTATAGCCCTTTCGATGGCCTTTTCATCCATTATATTAGCCTTTATTTTCATACTACCCTCCTGTTTGAACTGTATCCTTATACTTTGTCATCCTGAGCGATAGCGAAGGATCTCATTAAATGATGGGATTCTTCACTGCGTTCAGAATGACACTATGTGAGCTCATGGGATCCTTCGAGCTGAAGCCCTCAGGATGACTCTATGGTGTATTCATAGCAATGACAGTTGTAAGTTATTCATAACAAAGACACACCAGTTGTCATTTTATTCTGTTCAGGACATTTATGAAATAATCCGGTAAATCACTGTCAAATTCCATGTACTGACCGGTGGTGGGATGAACAAATCCCAAAGTTTTCGAATGCAAAAGCTGCCCTTCCAGACCAAATTTGTTTGTCTTATTCCCGTAAACATCATCTCCCACAAGGGGATGACCTATATGCTTCATATGAACCCTTATTTGATGAGTTCTGCCGGTTTTCAGCCTTAATTTTACCAAGGTGTAATTGCCGTATCTTTCAACCACCCAATAATTGGTTATTGCTTCCTTGCCCTTCTTACCTGTCACGGTGCGTTTTTTTCTGTCCTTTTCGCTTCTGCCCAAGGGGGCATTGATTTCCCCTTCATCATTTTTAATGTTTCCGTGAACTAAGGCATAATAAATCCTCTTAATCGAATGCTCTTTTAAGCACTGGGCCAAAAAATTATGGGCCCTGTCATTTTTGGCAACCAGCATGAGACCTGAAGTATTCTTATCCAACCTGTGAACAATCCCGGGACGCAATACCCCGTTAATGGTTGATAAATCTTTCAGATGATACATGAGACCGTTAACTAAGGTGCCGGAATAATGACCCGGTGCCGGATGAACCACCATTCCCTGGGCCTTGTTTATCACTGCCAGGTCTTTGTCTTCATAAACAATGTCCAGTGGGATGTTTTCAGGTACCACATCCAGAATTTCAGGAGGTGGAATTACAATTTTTATTTCATCCTTCAGCTTGACCTTATAGTTTGCCTTAACAGGTTTTTCATTAAGGGTGACCCTGCCCTCGCTTATAAGTTTTTGCACGTAATTCCGCGATTCATTCAATTTATCTGAAAGGTAGACATCGATTCTCTGCCCTTCGGTATCTGAAAGCAAAATGACTTTCTTTTCTTCATCACCGGGAAGAAAAGTATCCTCAAAGTCGTCCCCATCATCAAAGTCAATATAATCAAAGTTATTATCAGCTTTCATTACCTTCACTCGTTTCAAACTTGTTAAAAAGTATCAATATAACCATGAGCAGGGTTCCGCATACGATAATGGAGTCCGCTATGTTAAATACGGGAAAATTATAGAGATTTCCGAACCTTACATCTATAAAATCAACAACATAACCTAATCTCAGCCTGTCGATGAAATTTCCGATTGCTCCTCCGCTTATCATGGCAATGGATATTTTGGACAAATTGGATATATTCTTTGTTTTAAAATATATATATCCCAAGAACATCAGCATGAGGATGGTGGTAATCAAAAAGAAAATCCTTTGATCCTGCAATATGCTGAATGCTGCCCCCTTGTTTTCTGCATAGGTCAAACGCAAAAAATTTCCCAATATTTTTATTGACCCGCCGTCTTTTAAAACATCTGCCGCCCATAACTTGCTTACCTGGTCCAAGACTACCGATAAAATTATTATACTGCCTGCCAAAATATTCATAAGTACTCCTGTCAAACATAATGCTTGATTTCTATTACTATCTTTCCGCTCCTTGTCCTGCCGCATATTTTATGTATTTTAAACCGCCCTGCCTTGCTTATGGACAAGAGGTCCCCTTCCTTTAATTCGGTGCTTGCCTTGTCTTCGGGAATGTGGTTGACTTTGACCCTGCCCGACCTTATTATGTCACCGGCCTTTTCCCTTGATGTTTTTGCAAGGTGCTTCACAAGGTTATCAAGCCGCATAGAAGAGCTTATTATATCCAAAAATTCATGTTCTTCTTCCTTATATTCCACCCGGTCTAAACTTATTATTTCTGCTTCTATTTTATTATGACCTATTTTATCCAGATTGTAAATTATATAATCGGCTATATCCCTGTGAACAAGAATATCCGCATAATCATCAAAGACATATATATCCCCGGTCCTGCTTCTTTCAATGCCCAGGGACATAAGTGCCCCAAGGTAATCCTTATGGGTGAGTTTTTTGAATTTGGATTTATTCTTAATCCGGATACCGGAAATAAACTCACTAACATCTGTTTCACAATATTGAGGGTATAAAATGAAAACTTTCCTCTCACATTTTTCATATGAGGGGAAAATTTCATAATCTATATCATAGTATTTTATTACCGGTATGCTTATTTCAACAATATATGGATTTATGAAGTCCGTTGCTGCGGTCATGTGATTCTTACTAACATACAATGCCTTGTCATGAATTTTTTTGACCGCCTCTCTTGCTTCATCATCCTTGATGAAATCAAAATATTTTTCTAAATCTTTCATTATTTCCTTTTAAGCATGCCCTTTATATTATGACCTTGCCTGAATTGACAGGGATAGGCCATTAGAGGCATTTTATATATAGAATAACAACCTTATCATAAGATTTAACAATATGATTGCTAAGATTGGTGAAAAGTCAAACATTCCCATGCCTAATCCTAATTTATCTAAAATTGCCCTGCATGGAGCCAGTACAGGCTCGGTCATCTGATAGATAAAGTAGGAAATCTTTGAAGTTTGTAGGGTTGGGAAAAATGATAATATTGCCCGGATCAGTATTAAGTAATAAATTATTCTCAATAGTGTTCCAAGAGCTACCTGTATAACAAAAAACATATACGCTCCTTATTTACCGTAGTAATAATTCCTTTCAAACCTGTCTCTTAATCTTCCGTCAATTTGTACATTGTTGGGAGCTAATACGAATATTCCGTTTGATACTTTTTGGATGCTTGCTTCCAGTGCGTAAACAGCACCCTTGATGAATTCAAATACCTGCTTTTGATCCTCAAGCTCCATCCCTTCGATATTGAGGACAACAACTTTTCTGTTCTTGATTTCGTCTACTGCTTTTGTGCAATCCTCGTACTTTGCCGGCTCACATATAAAGACTTTCATATCGGTGTTGGAATGAACCTTGATTACATTGCTTTTTTTTGCGTAACCGTCCATTCTTTCATTTTTGTTCCTGTCGGTATTGCCTTCAGAAACAAGATCCTCCTCCTCATAGTCTTCTTCCAGGTCTGTGATGCCTATGAAGTCCTTTACTTTTTCCATTACACTCATTTACTCTTCCTCCTTATATTTTCTGGCTCCAAATATAGCTGTTCCGATACGAATCATGTTAGAGCCTTCCTCAATAGCAACTTCAAAATCATTTGTCATGCCCATGGACAGATATTTCATCTCTGCATTTTTCAAATTCATGGTTGAGATCTTATCATATATATCCTTCATTTTTTTGAAAACCCATCTCACATCCTCGGGGTTCTCGCAAAAAGGGGCAACCGTCATCAAGCCTAAAACTCGGATATTCTCAAAGTTTTCCAAGCTCTTAATAAAGTCATATATATTTTCTTCTTTTATACCGAATTTGCTTTCTTCTTCTCCAATATTTAGTTCAATTAGCACATTTGCGACCAGGCCCTTATTTTTTGCCCTTTTGTCTATTTCCTCCGCTAAACTCAGGCTGTCCACCGAATGAATGAGGACTGTCTTGTCAATTATGTACTTTACCTTATTCTTCTGCAGGTGGCCTATCATGTGCCATTTTATACCTGTATCCTTGAGATCCTCGTATTTTTTTATTAATTCCTGAACCCTGTTTTCTCCAAGATTGTCGATACCTGCTTCAAGAGCTTCTCTGACCTTAGGAGATTCAACTGTTTTAGACACAGCTATCAGTGTTATATCATTCGGATTTCTGCCGGCTTTTTTGCAGGTAACTTCAATCCTTTTCACTATGTCGTCAATATTTTCTTTAATGTTCAATTTTGCCTCCTAATCCGCTATCTGGCCTTCATACACCTTGTCAGGCTCAAGTATTATTTTATCAAATATTTTAATCGTTGGGTATCTTTTTTCCCCTACTTTTATAATATTTCTTTCGTTTACCCCAATGTAATCCCCGGGATAAACAATGGAATACTCTTCATCGCTGCCTAATATTTCAACGGGGAAAAATTTTATAATATTGCTGGCATCCTGCACATATACGCCCTTCATCCCGTTTTGCTCAGTCAGTGCCTGGTTCTTTATTTTAAGGCCCTCATAGGTTGCCGTAATCAGCTCAATATTTACATACCTCTTATCATATACCTTGTAGAAATAGTCGTCGAAAAACAAGACTAAGACTGATTCCTCACTGCCGTAATTTATTTTTTCTATATAGCCCCAGACTAAGTGCTGGCCTCCGTCAGACAGGACCCTGACCTTTATGTATTTATTTTCTTCAAACAGCTTTGCCTTTTCGTTATTTACCCTTGCTGCTATATAGTATTCAAAATTTTTGATTATTTTATAGAAGTCTTCACCGCTTTGAATATGCTCTTTTTTGCTTTTTATTGTATATTCACGCTTGTTGAAGCTGCTGGGGGTCATGTCCAAAACATTTTCAAAATTATAAATTCCTTCCAGGCCATCGGTTTTATATGAAATGATTCCTGCCCGGTCCGAATAGTGGGCAACCTTATGGGTGGAAATGCTGTTTACCAGGTTGTTTTTCATGTCATACAGCTGGCCGGCCGTATAACCTTCATACCTGCTGCCCAAATAGTTTCCGTTTGCCATTTGTTCCACTATATCATACATATTTTCCAGGTCATTGTTCAATATGCTGATTTGCAATTCATTTTGATAAGCAGTGAAGCTTTCCTGGGATAAAAGCTGATCGCTCTTTTCCAGCCTGTCTATGGCAGCTTGAATTTCGGCAATTTGTCTGTTTACTTCAACTGAATCAGCATCGGTGTTAATATCGGCTATCAGTTGCCCTTTTTTAATTTTGGCTCCTTCTTCGCAATAATATAAAACGTTGCCATCAATGTTTGCCTTGTATACATTTTCATCTTTTATAACAATTCCCTCAGCCTTTATTACATCCTCCAAAATTCCGTTTTCCACTATCATGAAGTCTGCGGGGGACTTGAAATTTTGAAATATATAAATGGCTATAACTACTATCACAAAGGATAGGAAGAAATTTTTTAAACCAAAATTTTTTCTCGCCATTTTTTATCTCCAACCTGCTTCACGATTGGCTTAATCAAGTCTATTATAACATAATTTTCATATTTTGTGCAAGCAATATCGGATGATTTTCAATAAAATTTGCAATAATTATTAAAATTAATCAATATATATGTCATATTTTTTGTCTGCCAATCATGTTTCAATGTTTTTCTCCAATTCTTCCTTAATGCTTAAGGCCACAGGATCATTGGGATTGATTTTTAAAGCTGTTTGAATATCTTCCCTGGCCTTGTCCATCTGATTATTGTATAAATAAGCCACGGCCCTGTTGCAGAACACCTCGCAGTTTCCCGGTTCAAGGCTCAGAAGTTTTGTGAACAGGTCTGCCGCTTCAACATATTTACCCATTACAATCTTGCAAAGGCCTAATTCATTCAGGCTTTCTTTTTGAACAGGGTCAATCTTCAATACATTCTCAAAATATTTTTCCGCTATGTCATACTCTCCCTTGGACCTGTAGGCAAGGCCTATGAAAAACAACAAATTCCACCAGCCGCTATAGTCCTTCACCAGGGGCAGTAAAAGATCCAAAGCTTCATCCGGCTTTTCCTTCAGTACCAAATTATATCCCTTTTCAAAATCAACATAAGGTTTTAATTGAATCAATTCATTCCTTATTTCTTCTACTCTTAAATCATCATCGTCCAATTCCTGGTGTTTCTGCCAGGTTAGTTCCGCCTTAATATACTGCTGCTTCCTCTTGTAATAAAAGCCTAACTTATAATAAGCCAGGGAAAACCTGTCATTGTAGTCAAGGCACTTTTCAAAATAATAATTAGCTTCTTCCAAAAAATACCGGCTGGTGTCCTTCCCTTTTTCGTGGAGCTCCATCCCCATTTTCTCCAGGCAGGAAGCGTAGATGAAGCAGGTTTTTTCGTTTTCTTCGCTGTTAACTAAGGCTTTTCCGTAAACAACCCCGTCTTCCGCCTTAATGTCGTTGTTTATGCAGTATATGATATAGGGCATGAAGCCGAAGCTAAGCTTCTCAAACATGTCCTTATAATCCTTTATGTATTCAAAATCCTTGTCTGTCCCAAATAAATATATGATTCCGTCAATTATGTTGTTGAGGGTTATACCGTCAATCTGGCCCTGTTTTCTTATATCCTCCAACAGCCTTTCAAGTCTTACGGGTACCGGGAGTTCCTCTTTGGTAACATATGTTTTATCCTTGAAGTTGACGCTTGCACCCTTTCTCAAGCTGATAAAGGAAATATCCTTTCTTTTTTTTGTAAAAAATTCTTCTAAATATTCAGCCCTGTCCATTCTTCCTCCTCTACATTGTTAACAACATATGTTTCGCACCTGTTAAAAATATTTTCCCTGTCCCTGTATAAAAACAAGATAATGTTTCCTCCGATTTCCGAAATCCTGAAATCATTAATTATTTTCCCTTCTTTTGAAGGGAAATATTTATTCTTAAAATCTACATCATGAGCCAGCCGCTTCTTTATGTCTTTAAACTTGTCTTCCGACTCCCTGTCCAAATAGTCCGGCAACTCTTCAAACTGGTTATTAAATATATAATCAAATTTCAGGGTTTCTATGAACTCTTGGTCCATACCTTTACGGTATTTTACATAATCATAGAGTATTTTGTAAAGATTTTTCCTGCTGTGGGCCTGGTTGTACAAATCATGCTTGAGCCAGTAATCACTGAAAGATTCGTAAAACTCAAAGGGGGAATCGGGAAACTCCGTATCTGTTACATATTTTAAGGATTTGTCGAAGTATTTTTCATTATAATATCTATTGACCAAATCTTCAATCTTTTTTAATTTTAATAATTCTTCCAGGCTCATATATTTTGTGCATATCACTTCATAGGGGGCTTTTTTTGTGTATTTTATCCCGTGCTTATCCCGGTCCCTGAAGATTTTGGTTCCCTTTAAAACTTTTAAAAAACCTAACTGTATCTTCTCGGCATCAAGCCTATATACCCCGTCAAAGGACTTTTTAAAACTTTCATAATCTTCATAGGGCAAGCCTGCGATAAGGTCCAGATGCATGTGGATATTCTTGTTTTTCCCGATTTGCCTGATAGCCCGGCTCAATTTTTCCTTGTCCATGTGCCTGTCGATTTCTCTTAAAGTATCTTCATTCAGGGACTGAACACCGATTTCAAACTGGAACATGTTGACGGGCATTTTGCTTAAGAAATTCAGGAACTCGTCATTAATGATGTCTGCGGTAATTTCGAAATGCACTGTCATATTATTCTTATTGTTTTTAGCTATATACTCCATTATTTCCATGGACCGCCTGTAATCCGCATTGAATGTCCTGTCCACAAACTTGATTTGCCTCGCCCTGGTATTCAAAAGCATTTTTAGGTTCCTCTTAACCCTTTCCATGGAAAAGAATCTCAGTTTTTTGTCAAGGGAGGACAAGCAAAAAGAACAGCAAAAAGGGCATCCCCTTGAGGATTCGTAATATATTATCTTGTTATCGAATTCTTCCCCTTCCTCATAGGGGTAATCGATTATATCAAGATTATCAATGGGGCACCTGTCTTCGTTAATTATAACTTCATTGTTTTCCTTGTAGGCGAGACCCTTGATTTTGCCAAGGTCCGGTTTATGTTTATGGATTTCTTCAAGAAATTCCCTGAAACTTTCTTCTCCTTCTCCGAAGATTACATAATCTATTGAGGAATTGGATTCCATAAAATCCCTTATTTCATAGGAAACCTCGGGACCTCCGCAAAGTATCTTTAGCTTTTTGTTTGCTTCCTTAATAATGTATGAAATATCCTTGATATAATCAATATTCCATATATAACAGGAAAAGCAAATGATGTCCGGGTCTTCAGCCAATATTTCCCCCAATATGTATTCCTGCTTTTGGTTTATGGTGAATTCTTTTATGGCAATATTAAAATTCCTGCAATATTTTTTTAAATACCGCACGGCTAAATTTGCGTGAATATACTTTGAATCCAGGCTTACCAACAATATTTTCATATCCTTATCCTCAATAGCCCCGATTTATTCCTTACTAAAGCCGTATTTCCCGTTATTTTCAACACCTGGCACCTTCCCAGGAGGGGATGGGTAAAGGCCGGGTTTTTTAAGCATTCCCTGATATCCGGAATCTTATCCGGTATTATTAATTTTTCGGGACTTATCAAACCTTTTCTGAGTTTATATAAATAAATGGAAAAGTTCTTTATATGGTCTTCCTTGTTCTCATCGGGATTCAAATTGCTTTTCCTTGTATCATCCTTCTCAAATATGTAATTTAAAACCCTATAGTTATTAACCATATAATCATCGAAAAGCACAGGCTTTGAGAGCAGCTTTATTCTCTCTCTCTCAAAAGCAATCATGTAATTCCTGCTGATTTCCATTCCAATTTGGGCGAAAAACTCCTTGATTGAAAAATTTATGAGCCTCTCCCTGGTTGCTTCCTCCATCCTTTCCGGGTCAGAGTCATTCAAATGCTCAAAAAGTGCTGATGTAACAAGGAAGGCATTCAATATGGCGTTATTATTCAAAGTGTAAAAGGTAACCGCTTTTAAAACTTCTTCGATTGTATTTTCCCAAATGGTGTTTGCTATGACAACAGGAATGATTTTAAATTCGGAAAACTCATCACTTTTGCTTGAAGGCTTTTTATTTTGCAGCCAGTAAGAGATTGTTTCATCATCTCTTTCCATATAACAAGAAAATAATTCAAGTTCCTTTTTATACCTATCCCTGTCAAAAAGGCATCCTATCTTGTTTTCAAATGGAAGAAGACATTTTACGCTTATTAAAAACAACTGAAACTCAATGGAGTCTGTATCTTTAAAACAGTAATTTAAGAGGTTTTGTATTTTGTCCTGCATATTTTCTCCTAAAAAAAGAATCCGCAGCAGTGACTGCGATTCCATTATACAATCAAATACAAAAATTATCAAATCCTATTATCTCTTTCGGAATTCTTCCTTGAAGTCCGTGGCATACTGCAAAACTTTGGATGAATAATCGCTTATGCCCCTTTCATTGTATGTTTTTAAATAATTTCTCAGGCCTTGCTGACCCCTGTTGTAAGCAGTAAGAACCTTATGGAGGTCATCCTCATAGAGGTTCTTAAGGTATGAAAGCTGGGTAATGGTAAGCTTTAAATTAAACTCAGGGTCCAATAGCATTTCATGCTCATAAGCATAACCTAAGTTTTCTGCAATAACCCTAGCCGTGTTTTCCATCAGCTGGCCCAGTCCAAGCTCTCCACCCGCCCCAACAGCCTTGGGATTAAAATCACTTTCCCTTTTAATAAGACTCAATACCAGGAAGGGATCAAGGTGATTCTCCCTGCATTCGACCACAAGAAACTTGCAAAGGTCATATTCCAAACCCGAAATTTCTTTTGTAAAGTCAATTAATGCCTTTTCATATAGATCCCTGTAGTCGTAAATATTTGTTTTTATCGTTTCTTCCTGAGGTATTTTGTCATAAGTGTGTTTATTCTCATCAAGGGTGCTGGCACCTGAATTTACCATCATAAAGTAAGAAAAAATGCATATTGCAGCTAAAAGAGTCAAATATTTTTTCCCTTTCATTTCAATCCTCCTTGTCCAACTTTAAGTATAAGGCAATAATCACCAATGCTCAATGTAGAACGGTGAAATGTATTGTTGAATAAGGAGATAATTTGACGTTTTTATAAAAAAAAGCCCGGCATTTCCGTGCCAGGCATTCTTTTTACATCTTTTCCGGGGCTTCCATGCCCAATAGCTCAAGTCCCTTTTTAAGAACTCGATTTACGGTTAAGGTCAATAGGAGTCTTGCTTTTTTAATCCTTTCATCCTCTGTAATGATGGGGCATCCGTGATAGAATCGGTTAAATTCCTGGGCTAAACCCACAAGGTATCGGGTGACCATGAAAGGCTCGTATTTGTCATGGGCGTTTAAAACCGCTGCCTTAAATCCATCCAATTTCTTTATAACATTGAATGATTCATTGTCGGTTAATAGAGTATAGTCCACATCATCATCTATCTCCAGGTCTGCCTTTCTGAGAAGGCTGCAGGTCCTTGCATATGTATACTGGACGTAAGGTCCCGTTTCCCCTTCAAAACTCAGGGTTTTATCCCAGGAGAACACATAGTCCTTAATCCTGTTGTTGAAAAGTTCCTGGAATATAACTGCCCCTATTCCGACCTGTTTTGCAACTTCTTCTTTGTTTTCCAGGTTTGGATTTCTTTCTTCAATAATTTCTCTGGTTTTTTCTATGGCCTTATTTAAAACATCCTCCAGGTATACGACTCTTCCTTTTCTTGTTGATAAGGCACCATCTTCCAGACTTACGGTTCCAAACATGACGTGCACGCAGTCATATGCCCAGTCGTATCCCATCAAGTCTATGATTTTTCTCCACTGGTCGAAGTGGAGTTTCTGCTGGGCTCCAACCACATATATATTCTTATAAAAATTATAGGTATCTTTTCTGTATTTAGCGGCAGCCACATCCCTGGTTACATAGAGGGTTGACCCGTCACTCTTCTGAATTAGGGCATCGGTCAGGCCGTAATCTGAAAGCTCAACAATTTTTGCACCTTCCGATTCCTTGAGAAGGCCCTTGTCTTCCAATTCATCGATTATTGCAGGCATCTTATCCGAATAAAAACTTTCCCCGGCATAGGAATCAAATTTTATGCCAAACATATCATAAACCCGGTTGAACTCCTTCAGGCTCACTTCCCTGAACCAGGCCCAGAGCCTTTGAGCTTCTTCGTTGCCTTTTTCCAGCTGATTAAACCAATATCTGGCTTCTTCCTGGTATTCCGGATGGGTTTCTATTTCCTTGTTGTATCGCACATACAGCTTCATCAGTTCATTAATAGGGTCTCTTTCGATAGCTTCAACAACTTCGGGAGTTCCCCATTTTTTATAAGCTGAAATAAGCATACCGAACTGGGTTCCGTAATCTCCCAGGTGGTTAATTGCTATTGTATTGTAACCTAAATATGTATAGATCTTGTATAAGGCATTTCCTATCAAGGTTGAACGTATATGGCCTATATGAAAGGGCTTTGCTATATTGGGAGATGAAAACTCAACTATTACGGTCTTGCCTTCCCCAACGTTTGTCTTTCCGAAATTTTCCTTCTCCTCAAAAGCCTTTCTCAAAACTTTCTCAGCAAACTGGGACTTGTTCACAAAGAAGTTTACATAGGGGCCTGCGCTCTCTATCTTTTCGAACTCGTCTCTATTTCCTATTTTTTCAACAAATTCATTAGCCAAAGCTGCGGGAGATTTCCTGTATTTCTTTGCAAATTTAAAACAAGGTACCGCATAGTCTCCCATTTCGGCATTTGGTGGTATCTCTATCAATTGAAGAGCATCATCCATAGACAGGTCCGGCTCTAGGGATGTAAATATTTCAGCTACTTTTTCCTTAAAATCCATCTCTCTCCTCCAAGGTAATCAGGAATTATTAAAAACTAAAACCTACCGTATTTTATGCGTCAGGCAGGCTGCATCTTCATTTTTAGTTATGATATCACAGCAATTTTAATGTGTCAACTAAGCCGGGAACTATTTTAAAATTAGTTCGCAAGCTGTAGGATTTT
>DCDC01000022.1 GCA_002316225.1 Firmicutes bacterium UBA1065
CATATGTTTGACAAACCTACATATTATTAAAAACTTCCAAGAAAATACCAAAGATAATAAATCATAAGAGATGGTCCCTCAAGGAGGATTTGTAAAATAATTTGTTGATTATTGTCATAGCATAAGTTATAATTATGTTAATTAAATATGAAACTGCATCAATATAATGTGGATAATATGGTTCCATAGTTTCTACCAAACAACCGTAAATTGTTTGACTATTGATACTATTATTCTATTGGTGCGAGTAGTTTTATACTGTTCGCATTTTTACTTTCTTGGTGCAGAGTTTTAAAATAGGAGGAAGCTAATGAAAAAACTATTGAGCATCATTTTAGTGCTGATGCTGGCACTGACACTTATGACATCATGCGGGAATAATGAACAGAAACAACCCGTATCTGAGGGGCCGAAAGCCTCGGGAGAAGGAATTTTTCCCGCAATTGCCAAGGAAGATATTAAGGTTGGAGTAATCCATATTGGGAATCCTGCCGACGGTTCAGGTTATTCCTATGCACATGATCAGGGAATAATAGCAATGCAGAAAGCCTTAGGCCTTAGCGACAGCCAGATAATCCGTAAAAACAATGTCAATGACACGGATCCTACGGCAACCGAAGCAGCAATGCTTGAATGTATTGAAGAAGGGGCCAACATCATTTTTGGAACAAGCTGGGGCTACATGGATACCATGGAAGCATTGGCCGAAGAATATCCTGATGTGATATTCTCCCACGGCTCCGGATATAAAAGCAACGGAAAAAACTTTAATAATTATTTTGGAAGAATCTATCAGGCAAGGTATCTTACGGGTATTGCAGCCGGCTTAAAAACAAAAACCAATAAGCTGGGATATGTGGCAGCAATGGGCAAGGACAATTCAGAGGTAACGGGAGGATTGAATGCATTTGCCATGGGAGTATATTCCGTTAACCCTGATGCAAAGGTATATGTGAAGGTTACAAACAGCTGGTATTCACCTGAAGAAGAAACAAATGCGGCAAAAGCATTGATTGCCGAGGGCTGTGATGTAATAGCCCAGCACTGCGACACTCCCAACCCTCAATTGGAAGCTGAGAAGGCAGGAGTTTTCGGTATAGGCTATAATTCGGATATGTCCAAGGATGCTCCAAAGGCAACCATAA
The DNA here is from genome assembly GCA_002316225.1 of Firmicutes bacterium UBA1065. Taxonomy (GTDB): domain Bacteria; phylum Bacillota; class Clostridia; order Tissierellales; family Sedimentibacteraceae; genus Sedimentibacter. The sequence goes on from DCDC01000022.1 coordinate 1,146, forward strand.
CATCTGCTGTATGGAATTGGGGAGCTTATTATACATGGGCTGTTGAACAAGTTATAAACGGTACATGGAAGTGTGAAAACTACTTCGGCGGAATGAAGGAAGGCATGATTGATATTTCACCATTGAACGAAAGCATTGCCGCAGAAGGGACTGCCGAAAAAATCGAAGAGGCCAGAAAGGCCATAATGGATGGCAGCTTCAACGTGTTTGACGGAGTAATTGAAACAAATGACGGCTCAAAGGTTGGAGAAGAAGGAAAAACACTTGATGACGCAACCATCACAGGCGGAATTAACTGGTACTTTAAGACTGTTGTAGAAAAATAATTCACGGGGGTTGGTTGTTACCAACCCCGCATTTTTGTCATCATGAGGACTTTAGCCCGAGTTCCTTCACTGCGTTCGGGATGACAAACAATATTAATGAGATACTATACTTAGGTTGATATTAGGATATTAAACAGGAGAATATGTTGAGAACAAATGATACAAATTATGCGATAGAACTTAAGGGAATTACTAAAACCTTTGGCAAGGTAATTGCCAACGAAAATGTCAGCCTTGGCATAAAATACGGTGAAATTCTTGCCCTGCTTGGAGAAAACGGATCCGGCAAGACTACCCTGATGAATATTTTATCGGGTATTTACTATGCAGATGAGGGTTCCATTTACATTGACGGGAAAGAAGCATTCATAACAAATCCCCATGAAGCGATAAAATTAGGTATTGGAATGATTCACCAGCATTTTAGGTTGGTTGAAGTATTCAGTGCCATGGATAATATTCTTATGGGTACAAGGGGAAGATACTCAAAAACCGGTGCCTTAAAAGAAAAAATCCTGGAAATGAGCAAAAAATTCGGTTTGGAAATAGAACCTGACAAGAAAGTTTACAATATGTCCGTAAGCGAAAAACAAACCGTTGAAATAATGAAGGTTCTCTACAGGGGGGCCAGGATATTGATTTTAGATGAGCCTACATCGGTTCTGACACCCCAGGAAACGGCAAAACTGTTTGCAATACTTCGCAGGATGAAAGACCAGGGGAATGCAATAATCATCATCACTCATAAACTCCATGAGGTCCTGACCATAAGCGACAGGGTTGCAATACTTCGAAAAGGCAAGGTAGTTGATACGGTGAGGACGAAAGACACCAATGAGAGACAGCTTGCCGAGCTTATGGTGGGAAGACCCGTCAGCCTTGAAATAAACAGACCTGAAACGACCAACAAAAAAACCGTTTTAAATGTTGTAGACCTTTCCGTGGTTAATCAAGACGGAACAAGAGGCCTGAACAATGTGAGCTTTAAGTTAAAAAGCGGAGAAATACTTGGTGTTGCGGGAGTGGCAGGCAGCGGGCAGAGAGAATTGTGCGAAACAATTGCAGGATTAATGGAAGCTAAAACCGGCGCAATTCTATACAAGAAAGAAAACATTTTGGGGAAAAGTCCCGATGAAATCATAAATTTAGGTATAAGCATGTCCTTTGTGCCTGAGGACAGATTAGGCATGGGTTTGGTCGGCTCCATGGACATGGTGGACAATATGCTGCTTAAATCATATAAAAAGAATAAGGGCTTTATAATCGACAAGAAACCATCCAGGAAGCTGGCTGAAGAATTGGTTGAAAAACTTGGCATCATTACTCCCGGTGTTGAAACTCCGGTAAGAATGTTGTCCGGAGGAAATGTTCAGAAGGTCCTTTTGGGAAGGGAAATCGAATCAGAGCCCAATGTGCTAATTACAGCATATCCGGTTAGGGGTCTTGATATAAATTCATCCTATGTAATTTATGACTTATTGAATGAACAAAAGAAAAAGAATGTTGCTATACTTTTTATAGGGGAGGATTTGGATGTTCTTTTGGAACTGTCCGACAGAATCCTGGTTTTATGCCACGGGGAAGTAATGGGAATCGTGGATGCAAAAAATACCAGCAAGGAAGAAATAGGACTCATGATGGCAGGAAAAAAGATGGAAGGAGTTGACTCGGATGAATAAGAAAAGTTATCTGCCTTTTATCAGGATCGTAAAAATATCCGAGCGCTCCGGAAAAGACACCATAAAAATCAGGCTGGTCGCTTTTGCTTTAGCCCTTGCGGCAGGCGGCCTGTTCACCTTGTTTTTGGGATATAATCCCCTGGAATTATACGGGACCATTATATCAGGAGCCTTTCGAAGCAAGATGGCCTTTCAGGCAACAATCAGGTTTATGGTGCCCTTGCTCATGTCATCCTTGGGAGTGGTCCTGGCCTTTAAAATGAAATTTTGGAATATAGGAGCTGAAGGGCAGATAATTGCAGGTGCCGTATGTGCTTCATATTTTGCCCTCTTTCATGATACATGGCCCCACTTTTTATTATTGCTTGTCATGTTTATAGCAGGAGCCCTGGGGGGAGGTCTGTGGGGCTTGATACCGGCCTATTTTAAATCAAAATTTGACACCAATGAAACACTCTTTACCTTGATGCTCAATTATATTGCCTTGCACGTTATCACCTACTTAAGAGATGGTCCCTGGAAGGACCCGGGCTCCTCCGGATTCCCCAAGATAGCCCGGTTTGCTCCCAATGCCCAGCTTGATAAGGTCCTTGGAGTTCACTTCGGATGGATAATAGCTTTGCTTCTTGTCGTCCTTGTATTCATATATCTTAAGTATACCAAACACGGATACGAAATAAGCGTGGTGGGTGAAAGCAAGTCCACTGCCAGGTATGCAGGCATGAATGTCAAAAAAATCATCCTCCGGACCATGTTTATAAGTGGAAGCATCTGCGGGATTACGGGAATGATCCAGGCAGCCGGTTCCGACATGACCCTGGCATCTTCCGTAGCAGGGGGCGTGGGTTTTACTGCCATAATAGTTTCCTGGCTGGCATACTTGAATCCTTTCGGAATACTCCTGGTTTCATTCTTGTTCAGCATTCTTGAGAAGGGGAGCAGTGTAATGCAATCAACCTATGGATTGTCAACCTATTTCGCAAGCGTCCTTCAGGGAATAATCCTGTTTTTCATTTTAGGATGCGAGTTTTTCATAAGGTATAAATTTGTATTGGGCAAAAAAGGAGGCAGGTGATATGTTCGTTAAATTTTTAAGTGCGGCAGTATTTGCAGGGACTCCCCTCCTGTTTGGAACTACGGGTGAAATAATGAATGAAAAAGCAGGTCATCTGAACCTTGGAGTTGAAGGAATGATGGCCATGGGTGCATGTGCGGGTTTCATGGCAGGGTTCTTTTATGATAGTATTATTATTGCCCTTTTGGCAGCTTTTTTGGCAGGCATGCTGGGTGCGTTGATATATGCCCTATTAACCATAACCTTTATGGCAAATCAAAATGTCACCGGTTTGACCCTTTCAATTTTTGGTGTGGGCATATGTAATTTTGTAGGGGAATTCATGCTGCTGAACTCTCCTTCAAACACCTTGAAGCTTCCCGAGCATATAACCGCCCAAATAAGCAATTTGAACATCCCGGGCTTGAGCACCGTTCCGGTTTTTGGACCCTTGCTCTTCCAATATAATATTTTTGTTTACTTAGCCGCCTTGATTGCCCTAATTTGCGGTATTTACTATAATCATACAAAGACAGGCCTCAATGTCAGGGCAATCGGAGAAAACCCCGGGGCAGCTGATGCTGCAGGAATAAAGGTGACCAAATTAAAATATATCAACCTCCTTGTGGGTGGAGGCATATGCGGCCTGGGAGGGGCATACTGCTCCATGATTATTAACGGCGGCGTATGGATGAACAATCCCGTAAACGGCCAGGGATGGATAGCCGTTGCTCTTGTTATATTTGCCTCATGGAAGCCCTACAGGGCAATTTTTGGCTCATTTATATTTGGAGCCTTCTCCATATTGAAATATTATTTTCCAAAAACAATCATAAGCCTTCCCAATGCCTTTTACGACATGCTTCCCTTTATTATTACTGCCCTGGTATTAGTAATTACTTCAATCAGAAAATCAAAAGAAAACCAACAACCTGCAAGCTGCGGGGTAAATTATTACAGAGAAGAAAGATAGATTGCCCAGGCCCCGGGAAGATACCCAGGGGCTTCTTTTATTGGTATAATTAGGGTTCATAATGCATAATACTTGGTTAAAATCAAAAACTACATGAAGAGGAAGCTTATATGAGAAGAATCGTATTATTTATAATCATATTAATGCTGTTATTGATTGGCTGCTCCGCATTTTCCAGGGTATCCGAAATTGAAGCCATAAATTTGCAAACCGGCGACAAGGTGGTAATTTCAAAAGAAAGCAAGGACGCGGATGTAATTTTATATGCGGTGAACAAGAAGGAAAAATCCAATAAAGATGTATCTTCCCTGCCCAATTACGAAATCAGGCTTAAAAAAGAAAATAATCAAGAAGAAGTCATTAACCTTTACTTTGATTTGGACGACCAAACCGCCTACCTGCAAAAGGGAGAAGACTTGTACAAGGTAAGGGACAAGGCAGCAAAAGACTTGTTTTTAAGCGATGTTTTTTCCTATATTTATGTTTCTGCAATGTATGATTCATATATTGAACTGAATGGGGAAATACACAGGCCTGATACGGAATATAACTGGACCGGTAAAAATATTGGAGGCCGATTTGTAAACAACCAGGGGATAACAGAAGGAAACCCTGAAGATAATAAGATTTCCATATCGCCAAATGATACCCTGGACATAAAGCATGAAAAGGAGCCTGATAAGCAAACAATAAGGATTTATGACCAGGAGAACCTGATAAATACTGGCAAAGACTTAAAGGACCTCATCAGCAAAATAGGAAGGGATGGTGTATACTTAATAGAATGTGAAAGCCAGTGGCACTATAAGGAAGATTCCTCCGCCTATGGCAAAAAGACGATTAAGTTCAGCGTTTCTGTTGATGTACCTGCAGATATTAATATAATGACGAAAGAAAACTATCCCGGCAATATCTTGTTGATTTCCATAGATAACTTAAATGCCGATGAAAGTGTCAGATTAATTACGGACGCTGTTAAAACCGACAATGATATTTATTCCTACAAGGATAGACACTATTATATGATTCCCATAGACCTCTATACCCAGCCTGGTGAGTATAAGGTAAGGGCCCTTGTTAATGAAGGTAGAGAAGATGAATATATATTGGAAAAAACCCTGACTGTATCGCAAAAAAGCTTTAAGACCCAATATCTTACGGTCAGTGAGGAAATGAATGAAACCCATAATGACAATGCTGCCATATATGAATTTGCCCAGCTTGTAAAGCCGGCAAGAACCGTTTCTGCAAAAGAAAAGCTTTGGGAAGGCAGGTTTATCATGCCCGTCGAAGGGGAACTGACAACAGATTTTGCTGAAATAAGATACGTAAATAATGAACCCTCATCATCAAGACATTCAGGCCTTGACTTGGCTGCCCCAAAAGGCACTCCCGTCCTGGCTCCCAATAAGGGTATTGTTACCTTTGCCATGGAGGGACTTCTTTCTCCCGGCAATACGGTTGTTATAGACCATGGAATGGGGCTTTTCACTTCTTATTATCACCTGGATACCATTAATGTGAAAAAGGGAGATGAGGTCAAAAAGGGAGATATAATCGGAACTGTCGGATCCACGGGATTTTCAACCGGGCCTCATCTGCATTATGCAGTGAGCATATACAATACCTATGTGAATCCGTATCAAATCTTGAACGGGATAATTGATTAATACTGTTTACGTGTTTTGTTTGGTGGTATATTATTAATACTAAGCACTAGGAGGTTTCAATGGAATATGTAGGATATGCCTGGTTGGGGTTAGTGGTTGCCTGTGTAATTATAGAGGCTCTTACAGTTAGTTTGACAACAATATGGTTTGCTGTCGGCGCCCTTGTTGCATGGCTGGTTTACTTGACCGGTCCGGATATTCAAGCACAAATAGTGGTATTCTTGCTGGTTTCCATAGTATGTCTCATATTTACGAGGCCCATAGCAATGAAAAAATTTAAGGTGGGAAGATTCAAGACAAATGCCGAATCCTTGATTGGCCGGTCTTTTAAAGTTGAATCAACAATTGACAATATAAATAACACCGGAACGGTGAAGGTGAATGGACAAATTTGGTCTGCCAGGTCCCTGGATGACCAGGTGATAGAAAAGGATGAAATTGTTGTGGTAAGGAATATTGTAGGCGTTAAGCTCATAGTTGAAAGAAAATAAGGAGGAAATATGGAGTATTTGGGATTTATCATACTGTTAGCATTGGTAGTAGCATTGCTGGCAGCAAATATCAGGATAGTACCACAGGCCCATGCCTATGTTATAGAGCGTTTGGGAGCTTATCAGGCAACATGGAGCGTTGGAATACACATGAAGGTTCCCTTGATTGACAGGGTAGTCAAAAAAATCTCTCTTAAGGAGCAGGTAATTGATTTTCCGCCACAGCCTGTCATCACAAAGGATAATGTAACCATGCAGATAGATACGGTTATATTCTTTCAGATTACCGACCCTAAGTATTACACTTACGGAGTTGAAAGACCCATATCGGCAATTGACTATTTGACTCAAACCACATTAAGAAATATTATCGGTGATTTGGAACTCGATGAAACGCTGACTTCAAGAGAAATAATAAACACAAAGATGCGGGCGGTCCTGGACGATGCCACCGATTCCTGGGGGATTAAGATTAATCGTGTTGAAGTTAAAAACATATTGCCACCCAAGGAAATACAAACTGCAATGGAAAAGCAGATGAAGGC
>DCDC01000188.1 GCA_002316225.1 Firmicutes bacterium UBA1065
TGAAGCTGTTCATTTAAGTTTTCTTCAATCCCTAAGTGAACGCTTCTTTAAGGGCTCTTTTGACAAGGTTACCGCAGAAAGCTATTATAGCCATCTTTATTTAATTTTTATTTACAAAATAGCTGTCTATGGGTGCTTTGCCTGATGCCTGGTTCATGTTTTGGTGCCAGGTACCAGTATTCATCCTTATTCAAATAAAAAGCTGGTCATTGAGAGCGAACCCAATATGCATTCATCATTAAAGACGGTTACCTTTTCTCCCCCCTTCAGGGCTCCTAAGACATAAAGGAGGGGGGCGAAATGATCAGGTATAGGTACCGCATAATCAGCCGACTTTCCTGCCCTTTTATAATCAATTACATTATCAAAGTTTCCCTTTTTAACATTGTCTATTATATAATTGTCAAAATCTTGGGCCCAATCGTAGCCCCCTTTGCTGTGCCAGTCAAGTCTTCTTAAATTGTGGGTAACATTCCCGCTTCCAAAGATAAGGACACCTTCTTCCTTTAGCTCTTTCAGCTGTTTGCCTATATTATAATGCTCCTGCATGGAAGCATTTCGGTCTATACTCAGTTGTACAAGAGGAATGTCCGCTTTCGGGTATATTCTGCAGAGCACCGACCAGGTGCCGTGATCATAACCCCATGAATTGTCAATTTCAACCGGACGGTTTATCATTTGAGCTGTTTTATGAGCAAGGCAGGGTGATCCTTTTGCTGCATATACTATTTTATAGAGCTCATCCGGAAACCCGTACATATCATATATGGTTTCAGGAGCTTCCTCGTCCATGATTTTTGTACCTCTTGTATACCAGTGGGCTGAAATTGATAATATTGCTTTTGGTTTAGGTATTATATCCCTCAGGGCTTCCCATTCACGGACGAATTTGTTGTCTTCTATGGCGTTCATCGGTGACCCGTGACCAACAAAGAGTACCGGCATATTGTTCATATTCTTCATAGACTCCTCCCCCTTTTGCATAAAAAAATATTAACAAAAAGAACCCAAGGGGTTCTTTCACTACTTTATATATTTAGCCACAATTTCACTGACATGCTTGCCATCGGCCTTGCCCTTTACTTTAGGCATTATGAAGGCCATGAGCTTGCCCATGTCTTTTTTGGACTGGGCTTTTGTTGCTTCAATTGCTTCTTTCACAATTGCTTCAAGCTCTTCATCTGACAGTTGAGGTGGTAAATATTCTAATAGTATTTTTATTTCTTCATTGGTCAGATCTACGAGATCCTGTCGGTTGCCTTTTATAAAGTCAGATAATGCTTCTTTTTTACTCTTGATTTGCTTTGCTATTATATCTTCTATATCAGTATCGGATAGTTCTATCCGTTCGTCAACTTCTTTTTGTTTAATAGCAGCTCTGACCATTGTAATGGTGTCTTTTCTGACTTTGTTTTTGGACTTCATGGACTCCTTTAAATCTTCCATGAGTTTCTCTTTTAAAGGCATGTTTTCACCTCTTATCTTGCTTTCTTGTTTTTCTTTCTGCGAGCCGCCTCAGCCTTTTTTTTACGCTTTACGCTTGGCTTTTCATAATGTTCTCTTTTTCTTACTTCGGACATAACACCAGTAAGTGCGCATTGTCTTTTAAATCTTCTAAGAGCATTATCTATGGACTCGTTTTCTCTTACTCTTACCTCTGTCATTCTACTTGCTACCCTCCCCTCGTCATCGATTACCAGTTGTCCTAAGACACCAGCGAGTTTGAAATAGCATTTATTATTATATAACATAGAATAAGTAAATGCAAGTAATTTATGTTAATGATTCTGATAATTTCTTCCCGCCTAATATATGAAAATGCAAGTGTTGAACCGATTGACAACCGTCTTTTCCGCAGTTGCTGATTACCCTGTAGCCTGAATCCTTAATACCCTCTGCCTCAACAATTTTATTGATTGCCTTGAAGATTTCCGCTACCAAATGGCTGTTTTCCTCATTTATTTCATTCATTGAGCCTATGTGAACCTTGGGTACTGCCAATATATGCACCGGAGCTTGAGGAGCCAGATCTCTGAAGGCTGCCACGTATTCGTTTTCAAATACAAGCTGGGACGGAATCTCTTTATTTGCAATTTTGCAGAATATACAATCCATTTTTTCACCTCACTTCACAATTTATTCAGCCAATAAATAATCGTTCCTTATTCCTTTAATATGAACGTTAATTATTTCATTTTTAACATTTATACCACTTTTCAGCAAAACTTTCAAGTAATTTGTTGTATAACCTTCATATATGTCCTTATTTTTTTCTGTTTCTATCAATACCGGCAGGTCCTTTCCGATGAATCTCTCCATGAATTCATGAGATAGTTTTTTCCCTAATTCAATTAAAAACTTGCTTCTTTCCGATTTAACCGGGTCCGGTACTTTTGGTTCTATTTCCGCAGCCTTGGTCCCTTCCCGCATGGAATACTTGAAAACATGTATTCGGGAGAACCTTATGTCTTTTACAAATTCCACGGTTTCATTGAATTCTTCATCGCTTTCACCGGGAAAGCCCACGATTATATCCGTCGTAATACCTGCATCAGGCATTATTTTTCTTATTAAATCAACCTTGTTTTTATATTCTTCCTTAGTGTATCTCCTGTTCATTCTCTTTAAAACACTGTTAGAGCCGCTTTGAAGTGACAGGTGAAAATGGTCGCAGGTCTTGTCAAGGGCAGAGTATCTATTCATGAAATCTTCATCTATAAGGTTTGGTTCAACGGACCCAAGTCTTATTCTTTGAATTCCGTCTATTTTATTTATGTCTTCTATAAGATCAATAAGGTAATAATCATCTTTAAGGTCCCTGCCATAAGAACTTATATGGATTCCATTAAGTACAATTTCTTTATAGCCGTTTTCTGCGATTCTTTTTACTTCCTTTATGATGTCTTCATGGTTTCTGCTTCGTATGGGGCCCCTGACATAAGGAATTATGCAGTATGAGCAAAACTGGCTGCATCCGTCCTGAATCTTGATATTGGCACGGGTCTTGTCATGAACGGTGCTTATTTTTAATTCTTCGAAGTTTTCTTTACCTTTAAATTTTTCGATTTCATAAACCTGCTCTATATTATTCAACTTATCCCTGATAATCTTACCTATATTAGCTTTATGCTTTGTCCCGATAATTATGTCTGCCGTCGTTTCTTTATTTATTTTTTCGGAATTCAACTGCACACTGCAGCCTACCGCAACAACCAAGGCATAAGGATTTATTCTTTTTGCCTTGTTTATGAACTGCCTGGACTTTCTTTCGCTTTCCTTGGTGACCGCACAAGTATTAATGATATATATGTCGCTTATTTCATTGGGGGGCAGGACTTTATATCCTTCCTGCTCCAATATTTCAGTCATTGCTTCGGTTTCGAACTGGTTTACCTTGCAGCCGAGGGTTATGAAAGAGACAGTGTATTCCTTTTTTGTATCCTTAATCATTATTTCTCCTTCTATAAATTTCTTGCATGATGATAACATATATTAATAATTAAATCAACATATAAAATAAGAGGCAAAACATCATAGCAAAACAAAAATAATAAAAATATCCGCTCACGGTTACGGACACGAATAATTCTAAAGCTCATTCGGGCTAAAAATCCTACAGCTTGCGAACTCGCTCCGCTCAAACAACGCAAGCTGC
>DCDC01000080.1 GCA_002316225.1 Firmicutes bacterium UBA1065
TGGGCAGCTTCTCTATTTTATCCAAGAGGGGGAGTTTGAAATGCAGTCCTGCGGTATCCTGGATTTTCACAAACTTTGAAAACCTGGTAACGTAAGCATATTCATTTTCTCTGACTATATAGGCTGAGTTGGTAATCGATATTACCAGTAAAACCAATATTGCTAATTTTACCAAAACCCCTAGTTTACTTTTCTTTTTTGTTTCCTGCATCAGTTTTCACCCCCGTTTCCTGAGCCTGTATTAAAGACTTCCAAAGGCAACAATTTTTGAACTCCGCCTTCCGATGAATCAACATATACTTTTACACCGGGAAGTATTTCCTCTATGGTTTCCAAATACATCCTGGTCCTGGTTATATCCTTGTTCTTGGCGTACTCCTCATACATTGCGTTAAATCTTGCCACATCGCCTTTTGCTTGATTAATTTTTGATTCCCTGTAGGATTCTGCCTCCCTGACTAATTTATCCGCCTTGCTTTCAGCTTCAGGCAGGGTTTTATTCCTGTAAGCCAAAGCTTCGTTAATCCTTGTTTCTTTTTCCTGCTTTGCTGTTTCCACTTCCTTGAAGGCCTGGATTACTTCTTCCGTAGGGGGCTCACTGTCTTGAATCTTGACATCCAGAAGTTGGATGCCTAAATCGTAGCTTTCAAGCTTGTTTACTATTTTTTCCTTTATTTCTGCCTGGATTATAGATTTTTCGGTGGTCAATACACCATCTACATTCTTTGAGCCGATTACGCTTCTTGCAGATGACTGGGATATCATCTTCAGTATTTTTGCAGGCTCATCTGAATTATATAAGTATTTTACGGGGTCTGAAATTTTCCATTCAATAAAGAAGTCTATATTTACAATGTTAAAGTCTCCCGTTATCATTTTTGCTTCATCGGCTATAGATGTAGCTGCATAACTTTCATATTCTTTGTCGCTTTTGTAGCCGATTTGCAGTTTTTGTGTTTTGTTAACCTCCACCTTAATTACATTTTGAATGGGATAAGGCAGTTTAAAATGCAGTCCTGCCGATTCCACGCTGGTCACCTTGCCCAGGGTTGTTACAACTGCCTGTTCGGTTTCTTCCACCGTGTATTGGCAAGACAGTATTATGCTGCCTGCAATGAGCAAAATAGGTAAAATAAACAAAAACTTTAACTTCCCGGGTTTTGGGGAAGGTTTGCTCCCGGCCTGAAAATCTTGATTATTAAAATCATAGTTTTCAAAACCATCAGGCTTTTTAATCATCTTTAAAAGATTAACAAGAAAATTTCTAAAATTCATGTCCGCTCCTTTCTAATAATTTGAGATAAATGCAAGACTGACTTCTTAATTATACCATACAAATCATGGGATAAAAAGAAAAATCCATATTATTTATTACCGGCATAATGTAAAAATTAACAGAATATTTCTGCCTTTCAGGTGGAAACTTAACTTAACACAGGATTTTTGACAGGAGTAAACATGCAGCTGAAACAAAAGAAAATAAATTTTAACATAATAAGTGACGAAAATAAATTACTGCTCTTAAATGAAATAAACAATCACATTCTATTGGATGAAAAACCATCCCTGTTTCTTGACATAATCTCAGACACAGATATTTTTAAAGCATATCCTTTTTCCATGCTTTATAAACTTAAGGAAACTGACCAATCCCCCATCCATCATCCAGAAGGCAATGTCTGGAATCATACCCTGCTGGTTGTGGATGAAGCAGCAAGGCAAAAAAACATAAGCAAGGATGAAAAAGCATTTATGTGGGCAGCCCTTCTTCATGATATAGGAAAGGCTGAAACAACTAAAAATAAAAAAGGCAGAATTACGGCTTATAATCATGAATCGGTGGGGGCTGACCTATGTGCGAAATTCCTCAGGGAATTTACCACAGATGAAAAATTTATCAGCAAGGTCAGAGGACTTGTCAGATGGCACATGCAGATACTTCATGTAGTTAAAGACATGCCCTTTGCCGACATCGAATCCATGAAAGAAGAAACAGATATCAATGAAATTGCATTACTGGGTTTTTGCGACAGGATGGGAAGAACAAAGGCCGACGCAAAAAATGAAATAAATAATATCAAGATATTTTTGGAAAAGTGCAGGTCCTCTTGACATGTAATATTAATTGACTAAATCAGGTACAAGCTGTATTATTATTTCATACAAACCCATGAGGTGAGCCATGCCTAACATAACAGCCTTTTTATCTTATGTTTTGATAACTACCTTTACACCGGGACCAAATAATATTATGGCTATGTCCAATGCAAGCAGGTACGGGTTTAAGAAGAGTTTAAAATTCAATCTGGGAGTTTTTATAGGATTTTTAATCATTATGGTATTGAGCAGTTTTTTAAGCTTCACCCTCTACAGCTTAATTCCGGCGATTAAACCTGTCATGACCCTTATCGGGGCTTCTTATATACTATGGCTGGCTTGGAAAACATACAAAAGCGACCCCCATGCCCGGGATGAAAGAAAGGCTACCAATACCTTTACCGCCGGATTGTTGCTCCAGTTCGTTAATGTAAAAGTTATAATATATTGCATTACCACAGTGTTGACCTTTATTTCTCCATATTATAAATCCATTTTTGCCTTAAGCATGTTTTCTTTGTTTATGGCATCCCTTAGTTTAATGTCCACTTGCAGCTGGGCTATGTTCGGGGCTGTATTTCAAAAATTCCTGATAAAAAACCATAAGGCTGTTAATGTAATTATGGCACTGCTCTTGGTTTA
>DCDC01000152.1 GCA_002316225.1 Firmicutes bacterium UBA1065
ACAGACTTTCCCCCCTTCAGGAAGAAGACGGTAAGGGCAATAAATGTACCAGGTTGTTCAGCCCAGCCAAAGCGTTTCTTCGAAGAGATGCTTGAATTTGCTACAAGTATCGGCATGAAAGGCCTTGGCTACATAAAGGTGGACCTTGAAATGAAATACCAGGGCCCCATCGACAAGTACCTTTCAGAGGGAGACAGGAAGGTTATAGCTGACAGGGCAGGGCTTAAACCCGGTGATGTATTGTTTTTCATTGCCGATACAAAGGACCAGGCACCCAAGCTTGCAGGCCAGATAAGGACCGAGCTTGGGAGGAGGCTTAAGTTAATTGATGAGACCAAGTTTGAAATGTGTTTCATAACTGATTTTCCCATGTTTGAAGTGGATGAGAAAACCGGCAACATTACTTTTACCCACAACCCCTTTTCAATGCCCCAGGGAGGCTTGAAGGCTTTGCTTGAAAAAGACCCTCTTGACATTCTTGCTTTCCAATATGATATTGTATGTAACGGGGTTGAACTATCATCGGGAGCCGTAAGGAACCACGACTTGGATATAATGATTAAGGCATTTGAAATAGCAGGATACACAAAGGAAGAACTGGAGACTAAATTTGCTTCCTTGTACAATGCCTTTAAATACGGGGCACCTCCTCATGCGGGAATGGCTCCCGGCATTGACAGGATTTTAATGCTTCTTACGGGGGAAGAGAACATAAGAGAGGTCATAGCCTTCCCCATGAACAGCAATGCCCAGGACTTATTGACAAATGCCCCATGCGCAGTAACGGAACAGCAATTGAGAGAAGTGCACATAAAATTGAGGTAGGTGAAAAATATGATAACCAGGGAAGAGGTTTTGCACATCGCCAAAATTGCCAAATTGTATGTTAAAGATGAGGAAATGGACCAGCTAATCCAGGATATGTCAAAAATAATCGATTATGCTGATGCCATTAAAGCCGTCAGCCGGGACAGTGATGTTGATTTCGATAATATTAACAATATTGCCAATGCCTTTAATGAAGATCTTGTTTTACCTTCTTACCGGCGGGATGAGATCTTAATGAACAGAGAAGGCGGGGAAAACGGGTATTTCTTAGTAAGGAAGAGCCAGAGGGGGTGAGGTTTTGAGCAAGATAAAAGACCTGCAAAGATTACTGGAAACAAAGGAAATTTCATGTGTCGAACTGACTGAAAAATATTTGGATAATATTGAAAGGCTAAACAAAACTATAAATGCCTACGTAAGGGTAACGGCTGAAGAAGCCCTTGAAACCGCAAGGAAAGTTGATGAGAGAATTGCAGCCGGAGAAAAACTGATGCCCCTGGAAGGAATCCCCATGTCCCTGAAAGACAACATTTCAACCAAGGGTATTGAAACAACATGCTGCTCAAGAATGCTTCAAGGCTACTATCCCATATATGATGCAACGGTTTGGGAAACCTTGAAAAAGCAAAATGCCATCCTCCTGGGAAAGACAAACATGGACGAGTTTGCCATGGGCTCATCCTGCGAAACATCAATTTACGGGGTGACCTTGAATCCTAACAACACCGACCATGTGGCGGGAGGAAGTTCCGGAGGGGCGGCAGCATCGGTAGCAGGCAATATGGCTGTATTTGGAATCGGGTCCGATACGGGAGGGTCCATAAGGCAGCCTGCAAGCTTTTGCGGTTTGGTGGGCTTAAAACCTACCTACGGCACTGTTTCCAGGTACGGGCTCATTGCATATGCTTCAAGTTTGGATCAAATAGGACCCATAACCGGGTCCGTGGAGGACGCCGCTATAATATACGACTGCTTGTCTTCCTATGACCCTAAAGACTCAACATCCGTGGGAAGCAGAACCACAACTCATGACAAACTGAATAATTCCGTCAAGGGAATGAAAATAGGCATAATCGATGAATTTTTTGACGGAATCAATAGGGATGTAAAAAGCTCACTGGAAGAAGCAATAAAGGTTTATGAAGATGCAGGAGCCCAAATATTACACTTTAAAATGCCCGGACTAAACGCAGTCCTGCCCGTTTATTTCATTATTGCCTGTGCTGAAGCCTCATCCAATTTAGGCAGGTATGACGGTATAAGATACGGCCATAAGACAGATACCTACAAGGATATAGATGAAATGATACGAAAGACCCGCAACGAAGGTTTCGGTAAGGAAGTGCAAAGGAGAATCTTACTTGGAACTTATGCCCTCAGTTCCGGACAATATGACGCCTATTACAAGAAGGCACAGAACTTAAGGTATTCAATAATAAGGGACTTCAAGAAAATATTCGAAAGCTGCGACATCATCCTTACTCCTTCGGTGCCCGTTACTGCGTATAAGAAGGGGGAAGCCTTGATAGACCCCATAGAAATATACATGATGGATATATGCACCATTCCCGCTAATATAGCAGGCCTTCCTGCAGTTTCTGTTCCCTGCGGTTTTGACAAAAACAAATTGCCTGTAGGCATGCAGTTGATAGGAAACAATTTTGAAGATTACAAGGTGCTGAATGCGGCATACCAGTTTGAGAAACTTACAAAGGGAAGCTACCTGAGTCCGGAGGTGGAAATATGAATTACGAATTAGTAGCAGGTCTGGAAACCCATGTGGAATTATCTACGAAGACTAAAATATTCTGCCAATGTACCACAGAATTCGGAGGGGACCCCAACACCCATTGCTGTCCCATATGCCTGGGCATGCCGGGAACCCTGCCCAAGCTTAATAAAAAAGTAGTAGAATATGCAGTCAAGGCAGGTCTTGCCACAAACTGCAAGATTAGAAATGTTTCAAAAATGGACCGGAAGAATTATACCTACCCGGACTTGCCCAAGGCCTATCAAATATCTCAATTTGACCAACCAATTTGCTATGACGGGTATATAAAGCTCTCCTCGGGAAAGAACATAAGAATCAACAGGATTCATATTGAGGAAGATGCAGGCAAGCTGATCCATGAAAGAGGAGACACCTACATCGATTACAACAGGGGAGGAGTGCCTCTCGTTGAAATTGTTACGGAGCCGGATTTCAGAAGCGTTGATGAAGTTCTAGAGTATTTGGAAAAACTGAGACTAATCATGAAATACATAGGAGTATCGGATGTCAAGATGCAGGAAGGGTCCTTAAGGTGCGATGTTAACATATCCGTAAGGAAGAAGGGGGAAGATAGGTTAGGGACCAGGACGGAAATCAAAAACATGAACTCCCTCAACTTTATAGCCAAAGCCATGGAATATGAATTCGAAAGGCATGTTGACATCCTGGAAAGCGGGGGAGTCATAGAACAGGAAACAAGACGGTATGATTCCGACCTTAATATTACCGAAAGCATGAGGGACAAGGAAGATGTGGATGACTACAGGTATTTCAGAGACCCTGATTTAGTCAACATAATAGTAACCGAAGAAGAAATAAGCAAGTTGAGAGGTGAGCTTCCCCAGCTTCCGGATGAGAAAATGGATATATTTATTAATGAATACGGTCTTCCCAGGGAAGACGCTGAGCTTTTAATAAAATATAAAAAAATAGCCGAATACTTCGAAGAAGCAAGCAGGGATATTAAAAACAAGAAATTGGTTTCCAACTATATCCTTAGCCAGGTATTCAGAAGGATGCCCACCGATTCCGGCAAGGAAGAATGTGCTGTTTCCCTTCCGCCCAAGTATTTTGGCGACCTGATTTCCTTGCTTGAAAACAAAAAAATCAATTCAAGCATGGCCAGCCAGGCTCTTGAAAAAATGCTTGACACAGGTAAGCCCGTCAGTGAATTCATATCTCAAAAGGATATGGAAGGGATAGACGAGGGTACTCTTAGAGAAATTTGCCAGAGAGCCGTTGCCGAAAACAAGGAGGCTGTCGAATCCTACCTTGGTGGAAAGGAAAAGGCCTTTGGAGCCATAATCGGTTATATAATGAAAGTTACAAAAGGGAAGGCGGACCCGCAAAAAGCCGGAGACATCGTAAAAGAAATAATCAAGTCATCATGAATGTCATAATGAGCACAAGCCATGGAACATATTACTTTATGTCATCCTGAGCGCAAGCGAAGGATCTCATAGTTGTTAGAAAATGTAAAAATATAGCTCCGTTTAAAAAATGATAAAAATATCGCTCACGGTTTCGGACACGAATAATTCTAAAGCTCATTCCGGCTAAAAATCCTACAGCTTGCGAACTCGCT
>DCDC01000172.1 GCA_002316225.1 Firmicutes bacterium UBA1065
AGGGTATACTTAAACTTTCAAGGGGGACCATCGAAATAATTGATAAGGACAAATTAAGGGCAATCGTACTTAATGTTTCATAATTAATAAAACCAAAGGGGAGGAGTGTAATACTCTAACCTTGTGGGAGTCCTTATATAATCACGCAAGTAAGCGGGCGGACTGGTGATTCGGTTCATTTTAACATGGTATATGGTTTTAATCCCTTCGTATATGGGAATATTAACCAAGGTAACACCATGGTATCCGAAAATGTCCAGTTGAGCAAAATACCGGCTTAATGGCCATTCAATTACAGGCAGTTCTATTAATGGGATTTTACCATCAACACTTGTAGAATACCTTACAACTAATTCCGATATGCCACATTCCGCATATTGGCCGAATATGGTCAGTTTAATTACTTCAATATCAACATTTGCCAAGGGCATATCTGTTTGAGCATCTGTTACGATTATTTCCAAAAACCCGGTTCCTTCATTGCCGGAGTCATTATTCATATTGAATTTATATATATTTGAATCTCTGCATTTATCGGGACTTAAACGGTATTTCATTATATAACCTCCATTCATTGCACATGACACCTGTTATGTACTACATCTTGCTTTATTATATGTTAAGGAAGGAATTATGTTTGTGCTTAACTTATTGCATTTGCAGGGATGTTAATATATAATTTTAGTGTTAGTTGAATAAGAAAGGTAGGGATGTTTGGGTTGAAAAAAAAGTTAGCATTATATGGGTTTAACAATCTTACGAAGTCATTGAGTTTTAACATTTATGATGTTTCCTATGCTAAAAGTCAAAAGGAAAAGAAAGAATATATAGAATATATTGATGAACAATACAATTCGGACAGACTCACTCAGATTTTGTGCAATGTTACCGATATAATAGGAGCCCATATTCTTAATATTTCAAAGCAGGATTATGATCCCCAGGGGGCTTCAGTAAATATTTTGATAGCTGAAGGTGCAGTGGCAGGCGATAATTTGGATGCTACATGCAACCAGGGCAAGCTAAAGCAGTTAAAGAGCGAAACCATACATGCCCACCTTAATAAAAGCCATGTTACGGTACACACCTATCCGGAGCATCATCCGGATAATGCCATTTCTACATTTCGTGTTGATATAGATGTTTCCACATGCGGGGAAATTTCACCCCTTAAAGCCCTCGACTATTTAATTGACAGTTTTGATTCGGATATAATAACCATTGACTATAAAGTCAGGGGTTTTACACGAGATTTGCATGGCAAAAAACTCTTTATTGACCATGATATAAGGTCAATACAAGATTATATAGATAAAGAAACTTTAAAACATTATGATGCGATTGACATCAATATCTTTCAGGCAAATACTTTTCATACCAAAATGATGATCAAGGAGATCAACCTGCAAGACTACCTTTTCAATAAGGATGTAGAGGATGTTTCTCCAAAGAAGCGATTGGAAATAATGGATTTGCTCAGGAAGGAAATGACTGAAATATTCAGCGGTATGAATATATTTCAGGAGGAGAATTGAATGGAATTATGGTTTAGTGAAAATCACACGGATAATGTGAAGTTTTCGATTAGGGTTGACAGGCACCTTATTAGTGTGCAAAGTGATTTTCAGAAAATAGATGTCTTTGATACTCCTGAATTTGGCAGGGTCCTGGTTATAGACGGTTATTTGATGCTCACCGAAAAGGATGAATTCATATACCATGAAATGATTGTCCATGTTCCCATGGCGGTAAATCCCCATATTAAGAGAATCCTCGTAATAGGTGCCGGAGACGGGGGAACCGTAAGGGAGCTGACCCGTTATAAGACCGTGGAAAGTATCGATATGGTTGAAATTGACAGGCAGGTTGTTGAAATATGCAAGGAATATATCCCCAAGACAGCCTCCGGCTTCAATGATGAAAGGCTTAACTTGTATTTTGAGGACGGCCTGAATTTCGTCAAAAGGAAAAAGAATGAGTATGATTTGATAATAGTGGATTCTACGGACCCGGTGGGTCCGGGACTTGAACTCTTTACAAGGGAATTTTATGAAAACTGCTACAAGGCCCTGGTTGATGACGGCATACTGGTAAACCAGCATGAAAGCCCTTATTATCCCTATGATGCGGAAGCCATGAAAAATGCCCACAAAAAAATAAAATCAATTTTTCCCATAGCTAAGGTTTACCAGGCCCACATTCCCACATACGGGTCGGGACACTGGCTCTTCGGCTTTGCTTCCAAAAAATTTGACCCTCTTAAAGATTTAAAAGAAGACTTATGGAATTCCCTTTGTCTTGAAACAAATTACTATAACACGGACCTCCATAAGGGCTCCTTTTATATACCCAATTATGTAAAAAGATTACTTGAAAATGCTTAAAAAAATGCATTTTATCCGGGGACACACCTTTGAAGGTATGTCCCCATTCAATTATAAAATGCATTTTTTGAGGAGACAAGTTATGCTAATTAATGAAGTCAAGGTATCTGAGCATACGCTCAATTATAGCCGTGGCTTCTGCCCGTGTTGCATTTCCATCAGGGTCGAAGTCCTTTGTGTCTCTTCCCATAATTATGCCTGCCTTGGCACAATAGGCAACGCTTCCCCTTGCATATTCATCTATTGTTGAGTTGTCAACAAATTTTGCCAGGATTTCTTGCTCATTTTCTACCGTTATTTCCTTGCCGGCAAACCTTAATGCATTGCAAATCATGACTGCCATATCTTTTCTTTTGATTCTTTCGTTGGGATAGAATTTTCCGTCATCTCTGCCGTTTATTATGCCTGCACTATAGGCTGTGGAAATATCCTTTTCGTACCACCCGCTAACATCTTCAAAATTAACGGTTCCTTCTTCTTCGGTTATAGCTAAGGCTCTTGTAATCATCACCGCAAATTCGGCCCTGGTGACATAATCATCAGGTGCAAAGATTCCTTCGCTCTTACCAAAGGCTATATTTCTTGCGGCCAATTTTTCAACATTCATCTTTGACCAGTGATTTGCTACATTACTGAAGGATTTTGGATTGTTTACTATGGCGAATACACCGTTTCCCCTGTAATGAATCCTTGCGGTGCCATGGTCAAATACGGAAGGAGCAAAGGTGAACTCATCACCTGTTAATTTCATTGCACTGGTGCTGTATGCATCTGTATCACTTAAATTATCCATTGTACGACTTACATACATGTTATATTTGTCAATCCTTACTTCTTTTGATTCTCCTTCAACTGTTACGCTGTAATCAACCAATCCGGAAACCATTTTACCCCCTAATTTTTCAAGGGCAGCTAGGGCAGTATCAATTAACTCTTTATCATCAACCTTTTCTAAAATAATATTTACCCTGGAATCTTTAATATTATTTACTTGATTTAATACCTCTTCGGATTTAAGGGGCAGGTTATAGGATGCTGCATCCCAGGTTAATTGCAATATGCCGTTTGGATTATCCTTAGCAATACTCTTGTAATAAGACCCAAGTAGCCACAGTTTGGCAACATTTCCGGTCTTAGTCGCCTCGAAGGAATAGGTTTCATTATTTGAAACCAAGTCATCAGAGTAAATATTTTTAAGCACTTTGCCATCAACGATTATTTGACCGATAACTTCAGGTTTTGTCGAATCCCTACGAGTCGGAGGCTCAACTTTAGGTTCAGATATTATTCTGTAGCCGATAGAGGGTATGTCTTCATATTCGTTAAATATATAAAGTTCACCATATTCTTGTCCCTTTTCATAGGCAATGAGAAATTCACCCTTCAAGTTTCCGGCTATGGCAATTTGGTCATAACCATCTACAATTTCAGGTTTATTTGTATTAAATGTTTTTCCTGTGGGACCCTGGCTGTCAATATATCTTAATTGGGCATATGCGCCAAATGTACCGGGATTCCATACACAAAGCATTTTATCTTTCCCGTCGAAATAAGCTGCAGGGTAAACAGAACCCATGCCTTCTTCAGCATCAACGCTTGAAATAACAAACTCATCGCTGATTATCTCAGGAGTATCATTTTGTATGTTATAATAAGCACCCAATATTTCATGACTGATTTCATCTGACCAAGTAATTAAAAATTTGTTGTCTGTGTAATTGTAGGATACATTTGGATTGTATGCATCTTCAGCAATAGTAGCAGTATTAACGGAATAAACCTCACCACCAACTCCGATTACTGCAGCCTTGAGATAAAGATTATCTACATAATCATCCCCTTCTAAGTACCATTCCCAATCCTGCCATGCAATAAGATACTTATTGTCATCGATGCTGTAGCTTACGGAAGGATACTCCTCTTCTGTATTCTCAGCATTTGCAATTGGGAAAGTATCTTCAATAATATTAATAATATCACCATCAATTTCAACAATACTTCCATATATGTCCCAGCTGTTATCTATTTCTCCGCCGGTTGAATCGTATTGCTGCCATACTATTAAAAACCTGTCATTTAAGCTGTCATAAGCTATACCCGGATACGCTTCATGGATGCTTGGAGAAGCATTGTTTGATACCTTAAATGCTGTACCTGTATCTATATCATAAGTATTACCTGACTTGTTAATCTCAAGCTTGCAGGCATAGATTTCATCATAAGAATAACTTTGGGACCAGGCTACCAAAAAGTTATTGTCTGAATCAACTGCAACGGAAGGTGATTGAAGCTCTCCGTCATCATCAGGATCTTCGTTGTCTGTCCCGTCATTTATCAGGAATCGTTCACCGATTGGCTTACCTTTATTATCAACCAATTGGCCGTAAATATAATCCCCACCACTATAGGTATCAGGATTATAACCCGTAAATACGGACAAATATATGTCTAAATCCGAATGGTAAGCTAAATCCGGTTCTATTTCAGCAACAAGGGCAGGAGGTTCAGGCGGCTGGGGTTCTCCAAATATTCTATATCCAATGCTGTTTCTATATTCAACAGACTCATCGAACTCCAATTCACCAGGATTATATTCACCCGGCTCGGGTACATACCTGTGTTTGTATGCAATGATGATAGAGCCCTTATTATCTCCTGCAATCCCTATTTGAGGATCAATGCTCAATCTGTCTCTGTCTTCCTCTTCATTATCGGTATAAAAGGCATCTCCTATAAAGTTTCCGTTTTTGTCAATATACTGAAGTTTTGCATAGTAATAACCTTCCGTAATGGGTACCCAGGTGCAAAGCATGTTGCTGTTACCATCACTATGTGACACAGGAAAACATGGATAGCTTATTTCATCGCTTGATGCAATTATAAATTAACTGCCAACTTTTTTCGGAATATGTTGGTCTAATTCAATAAACTGTCCTTTTATATTGTTCTCATTATAATCAAACCAGGTCACGAAAAATTGGTTTTCAGAATCATCATAATTATTTGTTGAAACATGCGGATACATGCCGTTTTCTGCGATGCTTATAAAACCATCAAGAGGCACTTCTCCTGAAGATTTTACAATTTGTGCTTCAATAGAGTTATCACTTTCCCAGGTCACAATGTATGCATCATTATGAAAATCATAGCATGCTTTTGGGCTGTACTGATATTCATCACTGGGTAAAGAGAAGTTTTCAGTTGTCATAGTACCTTGAGAATTTATTAATCTTCCATGGACAACTGAATAATCTTGCTGCCATACCAATAAGAACTGACCGTTTTCGCCGTATGCCAGGTCCGGATAGTATTCAAAATATGTACCGGGCATGTTATCGTTTCCGGAAACAGAGAAAGGTGCTCCAATAATGGGATTGTCAATGTCACTTATATCTACAGTACAAGCCTTTAAATAAGTTCCCTCTTCGCCTATTTCTTCTGACCATACGACCAGGAAACATTCATGTTCTTCATCATAGGCCACAGTCGGGGTTTTATTATAGGTATAATTTTTATAAATTAAAAATTTATCACTTATTACGTTTCCGTTTTCATCTAATATTTCTCCACAAATATAGCTCCCCATGCCATAACCGCCACCGCTAATGACATAACAAGCAAAAACACTTAAATAATAATCATCACCATAAGCTATATCCGGATCTCAAAAGTATACATGGTCCGGGGCAACAGCAGTACCATAAACCGCAAAAGCAATTTCTATCTCATCCTGGTTTCCAAGTTCAATTACAGGGATTTTAAATTCATATACCTTATGTTCATAGGGCACCTTATCTGTATAGGTAAATGAAGTATTACCCCATTTGGTTTCAGGAACTGACACCTTATACTCTTTAATTCCTTCAGATGTATTAATATAGACTTTCCCATAATCCTTATCGCCATCATATGTATTGTCAACCGTGACATCCATTGTTACATAAAGGTTTTCTTCGTCATTCATAACCCAGAAATAAACATAGCCAAAAGGATGACCGGAACCTGTTTTTCTGAATTCTTTAACAAAGGGTTCCTTATTCTTGATTTCTTCTATATTGCCATCAGCAATTACAGTTCCAAAGTTGCTGTTTATTTCATAAGTATAAAATTCTTTGATGTCATCTTTATTCTTAGGGGTGTTTAACAACGGGAATTGAAGAGGTTCTTTGCTTATATCAACCGGTTCAATTCTGCCGGTGACGCTCAAAATACCATTGTTACCGCTAACTTTGAATTCCAATGTTATCCCGTCTTCAACCGGAGTTACGTCCAAATCTTCCTTGGAAAGCTTGCTCAAAACTTTGCCCTCTGAGCCGTTTGCTTTTACGGCTTGCACTCCATCAAGAAATACCGCATCAAGGTAAGATGCTCCCCCGCCATTTTGTGTAATTCTGATTAAAGCATCTTCACCTTTTAAATAATCACCGCAATCGATTTCCTTAGTTTCTTGAAATTTTCCGAATCCAAGTTCGCCTAATTTTATCCATTGGTTGTCAATTTCTGCTGCAATTTCGAATACACCATTAATGCTTTTTTCCTTTTTGGGCAATTCCTGAGGCAAAACATCTCCAAATGCCTGAACAGGAATTATCATCATCAAGATTAAGACAAAAATAAATACCCTTTTCATTCTATACCCCCTTATTTATATTTATTGATTTATTATATTCTATATGCACATGCTAATTATTTCAATCACCTTAAGGGTGATTTTAAAATAATTAAATAATATTTTGCCATCTATGATATAATGAATGCAATCATTGAAGAAAAAGCTCTGGCTTTTGCACCAATGCATTCATTGTATCGGTGTGAAGCAAGCTGATTCTGCGGCTTGCACTTATGATATAATGCAGATAAATCAATTCAGGTTATACTGAGCTAATTTACATATATGGCAGGTGAGAGGTAAATATGAACTACAGAATTAATCAAAAAAACGGGGATAAACTTTCCATACTTGGCTTCGGCTGCATGCGCCTTCCCGCCAAGGCAGGAATAATTGATGAAAAAAGGGCCATCAAGATGATCCGGGATTCCATTAAAAAGGGTGTCAATTATTTTGATACCGCCTATATTTATCATGGGGGACAAAGCGAATCCTTATTAGGGAAAGCCCTCCGGGACGGTTACAGGCAAAAGGTGAAAATAGCCACCAAGCTCCCCCCCTACATGGTAAAGAAACTGGATAATGCTAAAAAAATAATGCTTACCCAATTGGAAAAACTAAATACAGACTGTATAGACTATTACTTGCTCCATATGCTTACGGATAAGGCTATGTTTGACAAGATGGCGGACCTCGGGGTTATGGAGTGGCTGGAAGACCTTAAAGGCCAGGAAACAATAAAAAACATAGGTTTCTCCTTTCATGGGAGCAGGCAGGATTTTGAGTTGATTGTTAAGGCATATCCGTGGGATTTCTGCCAGATACAATATAATTACCTGGATGAAAACAATCAAGCCGGCCTTTCGGGGCTAAAACTTGCCCATTCCTTGGGAATTCCCGTGATTGTCATGGAGCCTCTCAGAGGAGGGAAATTAGTGAATAATTTGCCTAAAGAGGTTTTAAAAATTTTTGAAAGGGTCCATCCTCAATGGACGCCTGCCGAATGGGGCTTAAGATGGATTTGGAACCACAAGGAAGTGAATGTGGTCCTGTCGGGCATGAGCACAGAAGACCAGGTAAATGATAATATTGAAACAGCATCTCAAGCTGTATCGGATTCCTTGACAAATCAGGAGATAGAGGTGTTTGACCTGGTAAAATCCATCATCAACGAGAGAATCAAGGTTCCCTGCACAGCTTGCGGGTACTGCATGCCCTGTCCCCACGGAGTTAACATTCCAGGTTGCTTTGCGGCCTATAACGACAAGTTTTTACTGGATGAAAAGATGTACAGGTGGAAGTATGCCCAGGCCCTGGGTGCACTTTCCGCAGAGCCGGCCTTTGCTTCAAAATGCGTGGAATGCGGCAGGTGTGAGCTCCACTGCCCCCAAAATATAGAAATACGAAAGGAATTAAAGGCAGTTGCCAAAACCATGGAAGGAGTTTTCTTCAGACCTGTAGTAGGGGCAGCCAGGAAAATCCTTAAAATCAGATAAACAGGGGAACAGCTGCCAAAAGCTTATTATATAATAAAATAAAAAATATTCCGTGAATCGAACAAATGTTTGACATCCGGAATATTTTGTTATATAATCAAATAAAAACGGTGATGGTCATGGACGACAACTTGTTTGAAAAATTAAAGATTTTGGCAGATGGGGCAAAATACGACGTATCATGTGTTTCCAGCGGTGTAGAAAGAAAAAACAATACGGTGGGGGGAATAGGCAATGCTTCTGCGGCCGGCATATGCCACGCCTGGTCTTCCGACGGCAGGTGCATATCCCTTCTAAAGATCCTGCTAACCAACGACTGTATTTACGATTGCAAGTATTGTTTGAACAGGGTGACAAATCCCATAAAAAGGGCAAGCTTCACTCCGGAAGAGGTGGCAGAGCTGACCATTCAGTTTTACAGGAGAAATTATATTGAAGGCTTGTTCTTAAGCTCTGCCGTCGAAAAAAGTCCCGACCACACCATGGAAAATATCTGCAGGGTTCTTGAACTTTTAAGATATAAATATAATTTTTGGGGTTATGTCCATGTTAAGATAATTCCAGGAGCAAGTCCCCTTTTGGTTAAAAAGGCCGGCATGCTGGCAGACAGGGTGAGTGTGAATATTGAGCTTCCCACCAGGGAAAGCTTGTCCCTCCTGGCCCCTCAAAAAAAGATAGAGAATATTATTAAGCCCATGGCCCTGATCCATAATGAAATTGCCGGTGCCTTAGAAGACAGGACTCATTTTAAGAATGCCCGGAGCTTTGTTCCGGGGGGCCAGTCTACCCAGATGATAGTGGGAGCCACCCCCGACACCGATAAAACAATTCTTGATTTATCGCAGAATTTATATGACAGGTTCAGGATGAAAAGGGTCTTTTATTCTGCTTACATACCCCTTATGTCATCACCCAACCTGCCTGCCTTAAGCACCATGCCTCCCCTGTTGAGGGAGCACAGGCTGTATCAGGCGGATTGGCTCATGCGTTTTTATTATTTTAATTCTTCCGACTTGTTTACCGAAAATGAGCCCAACCTGGACCTGGAATTTGACCCCAAATTGATGTACGCCCTTAGGAATATTGACAAGTACCCAATAGAAATCAACAAGGCCTCCTACGAAGAACTTTTAAGAATACCGGGTATTGGGGTAACCGGGGCTCAAAGGATAATAAGGGAAAGGAAAAACGCACAAATTTCCTATGATTCTCTAAAAAAAATGAGGACGGTCCTCAAAAGGGCAAAATATTTTATTACTGTAAAAGGAAAGTATTACGGCAATGTTAAGTTTGATCCTGAAGCTATAAAATCCGAGATAAGGATGAAGGAAATTCAAAGGCAAATCAGTATATTTGAGTTCTTGTGAGATGAAAGATTATTTGTATGACGGCACCTTTGAAGGATTGTTGACCTGCATTTATCAAAATTATAAAAAAGAAAGGGCTGCAGGCATATATGAAAAGTCAAACTACCAGCAGTCCCTTGTATATGAATCGGAAATCGTAGAAACGGACATATCAAAGGCTCAAATCGTATGCGACGCAATATGCTCAAAGATTTCCAGGGAGGCCTACATCAACGTTTATTATTGTTATCTTTCAAATGCTGCCAATAAAGAAAACATAATTTTGGAATTTTTAATCTTTGCCTTTAAATACGGAAAAGACACCATGAACTTCTATACTCACGAAAAGGTTCTTCCCGTCCATGAAATATACAAGAAGGTGGCCAGGGAAGAGCACAGGGTCTTAGGCATACTGAGGTTTTCGGATATAGGAGGAATTTTGTATGCCAGGTATTCTCCCGACAACGACATAAGCGTTTTGCTGGCCGACCATTTTGCCGACAGGTATAAGTTTGAAAAATTCATCATCTTTGATGAAAAAAGGAAAAAGGCACTTGTGTATGGGGACAATGCCTGGGAGATTAAAGAAAACATAAACCTTGACAATGTGGAATATTCCTTAAATGAAACCATGATACAAAAATTATGGAAGCAATACTTCACCGATTTGGCTATTAAGGAAAGAAAAAACATAAATCTTCAGTTCCAGTTTGTCCCCGCCAGATACAGGAAGAATATGCCTGAATTTAAATAACAGCTGAATTTACTAAAAGTAGTTTAGAAAAGAGTATTAATTAATTTAAGTAATAAAAAAGATCAACTGAAAATATATAAAAGTACTAAAAATTTTATAATATGTGATATAATATATACAAAATGTGATGTTAATTAACTAAAAAAAATTAAACGACTTATTTTAATTGGTGTGATAATGTACCGATATGGTTGTTTGCGATTATTGCAAGGAGGTATACATGGAAGTTTTTACTATTGAAGAAATTGCAAACGAATTAGAAATATCTCATACATATTTAAATAAATTAATTCAAGATGAAGAAATCATTTTAGATAGAACTGATACGGGAGAATATATTTGGAATAATCAGGTTTACAATAAAATAAGAATGTTGTTAGACATTCCAAATCGAGTTGAAAATGATAATATAATGAAACTAATAAATATATATGGATTAAAGCGTTCCTATATAAATAACAGGAGATATTTAGGAAATAAATATTCCTTGACATCATTTATTAGAAAGACTGTTGATGAAAACTGTTCAGGAATAAATATTGTAGTTGACATTTTTAGTGGAACGGGAGCGGTAGCTCACGCATTTAAAGACAAAATGGTGATTACAAATGACTTACTTTTTAGTAATTATATAAGTAATTATGCTTGGTTTGCACCAATGAAGTATTCGGAGGAGAAAATTGTTAAGTATATAGCAAAATATAATAGTATCAAAACATCTGAAGAAAACTACATGCGCAATAATTTTGCAGATACATATTTTTCAGCCGATAATTGTAGCAAGATTGGTTACATAAGAGAACACATAGAACATGAATATATAAGTAATAAAATTAATTATAAAGAATATGCAATTCTGATCACATCACTCTTATATGCAATGGACAAAATAGCTAATACAGTGGGGCACTATGATGCTTATAGAAGAAACGTAGATTTAGATAAAGAATTGGTATTAAACGTACTTTTACCAGATCAAAACCTTAATGAAAATAATAAATGTTATAATATGGATGCAAATGAGTTGATAGGAAATTTAAGCTGTGATTTATTATATTTAGATCCCCCATATAATTCAAGGCAATATTGCGATGCCTACCATTTACTTGAAAATGTTGCAAGATGGGAAAAACCTCCTGTGTATGGTGTTGCAAAAAAAATGGACAGGTCGTCATTGAAAAGTGATTATTGTTTAAAAAAAGCAACCGAGGCTTTTGAGGATTTAGTTAGTAAAGCAAATGCAAGATATATATTACTATCTTACAATAATATGTCAAATAAGGGCAACGACAGGTCAAATGCAAAAATTACTGATGATGATATATTATCAATATTAAGTAAAAAAGGAAAAGTTACTATATTTGAAAAAGAATATAAAAGCTTTTCTACCGGTAAATCAGATATAAATGATAATATTGAAAGACTGTTTTTATGTGAAACTTTTGAAGGGCTAAAAGAAACACCGTTCATAGCATCTCCTATAAATTACATTGGTGGTAAATATCAGTTATTACCACATTTTAAGCAACTTTTTCCAAAGACAAATTGTTTTTTGGATTTATTTGCAGGAGGATGCAATGTTGGTATAAATTCTGAATCCACAAAGGTTATTTTTAATGATATAAATAAAGATTTAATTGATTTAATGCACTATTTTAAAGTAACGGATACAGATGAAATATTAAGAAATGTTGATAAGATAATTAATGATTATAATTTATCAAGAACTGATATTCATGGTTATGATTATTATAATTGCAATAGCTACAAAGGACTTTCAAGTTACAATAAAGATAAATTTTTAAAATTGAGAAAAGATTATAATTTTAAAGTTAAAAAAGGTGAAATTGACTTTGCAATGTTATATGTTTTAATAGTCTATTCATTTAATAATCAGATTAGATTTAATAATAAAGGCGAATTTAACCTACCTGTTGGGAAGAGAGATTTTAACTCGAATATGAGAAATAAACTAATATTATTCTCTGAAACTCTAAAAAAGAAAGATTGTGTATTCATGAATAAAGATTTTAGAGAAGTAAATCTATCAAACCTACCAAAAGATACATTTATATATTGCGACCCACCATATTTAATAACTTTAGCTACATATAATGAAAATGGAAGTTGGACAGAAGAAGATGAGCAGGATTTATTAAAATTTTTAGTACATGCTGATGAGTTAGGTTTAAAATTTGCTCTATCAAATGTATTAAAAGCTAAAGATAAAGAAAATTTAATATTAAAGGAATGGATTAATAAATATGCATATAAAGTAAATATATTAAACAAAGATTATTCTAATAGTAACTATCAACGAAAGAATAAAGATTCTATATCCGAAGAAGTGCTTATTACTAATTATTGAGGAGGCAGTTCATGCACATAAATATTCCATATCGGAGTTTTTGTTGGGTAATTGGAACAACAAGTTTTAGAACAGCAAAGCTAAACTTGAAAATTGAGCAGCATATAATGATACCAGAAATTAA
>DCDC01000042.1 GCA_002316225.1 Firmicutes bacterium UBA1065
TTTTAACATTGACATGTCCATAAGGTTTTAATATAATGAAATGGAAATATTTAAATATACTACAAATATTTTATTAAATTTTAAATATTTTACATACAGTTTAGGTCTTAGTTTTTTATATAAATAAAGACAAAAAACAAGGAGGATAATATGAAAAATCTAAAGAAGTTTTTGGCCATACTGATCAGTACTTTGTTAGTATTGGGCATGGCCGGGTGTTCATCACCGACAGACACAAATCAACCGGAACCAGTTGAAGAAACACCTGCAGAAACTCCCGCAGAGGAACAAACAGGAATGAAGCCGGGAAAATATACTGCTGCATTCAGAGGTTACAAGTCGGATGTTAAGGTTGAGACTGAGGTTGATTCTGAAAAAATCATCAGTGTAAAAGTTCTTGAACACAAAGAAACTGACGGAATCGGAACTCATGCTGTTGAAAGGCTTCCAAAAATCATAGTGGACAGTCAGTCCGTAAAGGTAGATACCATAAGCGGAGCTACCACTACAAGCTATGCAATTATCAACGGGGTTAAGGATGCTTTAAAACAAGCTGGAGCCGACATGAAAAAATTCGAGCTTGTGCCTCCTGCACCCACACCCAAGGATGTAACTCTTGATACGGATGTTGTTGTAATCGGTGGAGGAGCAGCCGGCTTGAGCGCTGCCCTGGAAGCAAGAAGGAATGGTGCTGAAGTTATTGTTGTTGAAAAGATGGACATAACAGGTGGCAATACAATACGTTCATCAGGAGCTTTCAATGTTGCCGGTCATAAATTGCAGATAGAAGCAAACAAAGGCCGTAAGGACATTGAAGAATTCATTGAATTTACAATGACCGGAGGACATAATATGAATGATCCGGCACTTGTAAGGTACATGATAGAAAATTCCGCCGGAATAGTTGATTGGGTAACTGAGTTAGGCTTTACACCCGAAATCGGTGAAACATATCAAAGCTTTACAGTACCAGGTTATGCACCCGGTTTAATAATCGGTCTGCAAAAGTTCTTTGAAGAAATGGGCGGAAAAGTAATGCTATCAACAAAAGCCACAGAAATTATAATGAAGGATGGGGCTGCTGCCGGGATAATCGCGGAAGGAGCCGACGGCGGAAAGGTAACTATAAATGCCGGTGCGGTAGTTATAGCCACCGGAGGTTACGGAGCAAACTTAGAATGGATAGCCGAACTGGATCCTAGCCTTAAAGGTTTTGTAACCAATAACCATCCGGGTGCCACTGGAGATGGAATTGTCATGGCCCAGGCTGTTGGAGCGGCAGTCAGAGACTTGAACGAAATTCAGACCCATCCAACTGTTCATGTGCCCACGGCAACCATGATGACCGAAGGTTGCAGAAATGCCGGTGGAATATTGGTTAATACTTCAGGAAAGAGATTTACAAATGAAGTGAATTACAGGGATATCGTATCTGAAGCAATATTGTCCCAGGATCAGGGCTTCGCATACCTGATAATTAATCAAGAAATAGTTGACAGCAACGGCAATATCCAGGGATATTACGATATCGGCGTACTCCAGAAATTTGATACGATTGCGGATTTGGCCAAATTTATGAATGTTGAAGAAAGCGTTCTGCAGGAAACTATGGATAAATGGAATAAGGCAGTGGCAGAGAAAAATGACCCTGAATTTAACAGCCAGTTCACATGGATAAGAAATTTAAGCAAGGGTCCCTGGTATTCAGTAGCAGTATCCCCAGGAATACACCACACAATGGGCGGTATAGTTATCAATACAAATACTGAAGTTATTTCTACCGACGGAAAGGTAATACCCGGACTATTTGCCTGCGGTGAGGTTACGGGAGGAGTTCATGGCGGTAACCGCGTAGGCGGAAATGCTATTCTTGACTGCCTGGTATTCGGTAAGACAGCAGGCGAAAAATCAGCCGCTTATATAAAATAATTCATAAAATTTAAAGCTGTTGAACCGTAATAATGGTTCAACAGCTTTTATTAAGGATGGGGAATCCTTAATTGTCAGCTTCAACCTTGATTAAACCGATAAACTGAAGGCCGTCATTGGTCTTAACCGTGTATTTGAAGGTGGTTCCGTCAAAGTTCCTTTCAGGTACAAACTCAACACTTACTAATCTTCTAATGCTTATTTCGGTTCCGATAACCGACCTGGTTCCTGCTCTTAGATCCGAATCACTGTCTTTATCAACTTTCTCAAATAAAATTGTTACGAAATCATGGTCCTCAAATTCATCCAGGTACTCTTGAACTTCTTGGCCGAAAGCATCATCTTCTTCAAGGGTCAATGTATCCAGGAGGGATTTTACAAGAATCTTGATTTTACCTTCATATATATTGCCATCCCCGTCTTCTACCGTGTATTCAATTTCTATGGTCTTTTCATCATCCACCTGGTCAGGAGCCGGATAGAAATAAACCAAATTCATTTGTTTTAATTTTAATATATCGTCTTCTTCTACCTTTTCACTTCTTTCCAGTTCCCCGTCATTGTCTTCATCAAAATACAAGGCCCCGTATTTTTTATCCGGAAGTTTAAAACTTATTTTATCATTTGAGCTATAATCAAATTCTTTCTTGAACACTTCCTTAAACTTTGAAATACTAAAGCTTATCGGAGCATTTTCATATCCCGTAAATGTGATATCTTCCAATTCACCGCGCTTTTCTTCAACTGTAATTTTGATTAAACCCTTATAGGAGTCTCCTTCATCATCATATGCCAGGTATTCGATTTCCAAAGCACCGGCTTTCTTAGGTACAACCGTTACTTTTGACAAATCCAGCTGCTTTCTTTCCGGGTCAACATAATATTTATTCTTGTTGGTTACGAAGGAATTGGAACGGCTGCTGCTGTCATAATCATAATATAAGAAGTTGTTGTTTTTGTCTGAGGGCTTTGTAAACTGAACATATACCAAATCGTCAACTTCATCTTCGATAGTTTCAACCAAGCTGTCTTTTTTATCATATTCATCATCGAATCTCAATACTTCTCCTTCTTCTATCGTAAGTTGTATATCATCGATGTCGTACTCGGATTCTTCGTCATATTGGCCTCCCGTCAGAACATAATAAAGCAGGGTGGCAATATCGCCCCTGGTGGCATAATCTTTAAGGTTCTTGTTCTTTCCGAGCAGGTCTTTATAATCTTCCCACAAATCAATATCCTCATCAAATTCAAAATATTTGTTTTTGTCCATTGCCCTTTCTATCAGCAGAAGGACTTCTTCAACGGTTATGGACTGTTTGGGGAAGAACTTGTTGTTTCCTCTGCCCTTGGTTATACCCAATAGCTTGGCTATATATATTGCCTCATAAAAATATTCATTTATGTCCACATCATCAAACATATCCTTATAGTCCCTATTGAGTATATCTATCAAAGCACTTAATTTAAATGCCCTGTCAATCATAACAATGGCATCTGCCCTTTTTACATATTGGTTTTCATAGAACTTGCCATCAGGATAACCCTTCATTATGCCCTTTCTCTTTACAAATTTTTGAACATAATCCCAGGAGTATCCGTTCTTTAACATCTTTTTCGCCTGTCCGAAAGGTATTGCCATGGCTACCGTGGTAAAGACCATGGACAAGACGATAACAAAAGCAACAATCCTTTTTAAATATTTAGTCTTCATACTTTCCTCCTCTTGATTTTCCCTTCAATAATTTTTTCTGCTATATCTTTCGGTATCCTTATGAAATATTTGGGGGTAGATATGACATTTCACTTTCGACAAAAAACCGCCACCTCATCATCCGATGAAGTGACAGTTTTTTCTTAAAAGTCTTCGTCACTTATAACTTCTATGCCGTTTTCCTGAAGAAGGCGGCTTGTAATTCCCTGACCGGGAGTCAAGGTTCCGGTGAAGGTGCCGTCATATACGTGCTTGCTTCCGCAGGAAGGACTCTTTTCCTTTAATATGGCCTTTTTTATCCCATGCTTTTTTGCAAGAGCCAATACCTTATTAGCCCCATCCACAAAATTCCCCGTTTTATCTTCCGATGCAGCATTAATTACTCTCCCCTCCCTTATTTCACAGGGAAGCCGGGGCACTTCCAATCCTCCCGCCACTTCGGGACAAACCGGTATTGCCTTTCCTTGGTCGACCAATTTTTTGATTTTATCCTTAACAAATACCTTCCCGTCATATCTAGTTTTTTCCCCGCAGAGGCAGGCACTCACGATATATTCGTACTTGTGTTTCTTTTCTTCAGGTTCCATATAATATCCATCCTGCTATTCAACTACTTTATCCTTCATTTTGTTTATCAGGGCTAAAACTTTTTCTTCAATTTTATTGAAATCTTCTTGTGTCGGTGCCCCTTCAAATTCCACTGACTCTAAAAAATCCCACTTCATATTGTTTCTTTCAATAATTTCCTTCAACTCTTTCTCTGCTCCGCCTGACCATCCATAGGAGCCGAACCTGAAAGCAGTTTTGCCGGATACCTTTTTTCTTCCCAATTCATCCAGTGCGGAGGCTACAGGGGGGAAGAGCTTGTATTCATATGTGGGAGCAGCGATTATTACACCTGCGGATTTAAACACGGTGGCTACCATTTCACTGTCACTTTCCAGAGGCATCTTAAGCTTATTATACCTGACACCCTCCCTTTTTAGTACCTTTTCTGTAAATTCCACAGCTTTTTCCGTCATGCCGTACATTGAGCCCCAAAGGATACTGATTTGGTTTTTACCCGCTCCGTTTGCGTATTGGCTGAAACGCTTATAGTCGTTGATAATTTTTTGCGGGTTCTTTCTGTATAAGGGACCATGGCCGGGAGCTATAATACTTATGTCAAGTTCTTCTGCCTTTTGAATCGCCCTTTTTACCATGGAGGTAAAGGTGGTCATTACGTTTGAATAGTACCTGATACCTTCATTCTCGAAAAATTCTACTTCTTCCAAGGTAAGTTGGTCATCAAAATGATGGTCACCCATGCTGCCAAAGGCCCCGAACATATCGCAAGAAAACAGGGTCTTTGTTTCCGACTCATAGGTATACATGGTGTCAGGCCAATGAACATTGGGTACAGGGTAAAAGTTCAAGACCTTGCCTTGCCCCAAATCTAATTTGTCTCCTTCTTTTATTACACGGACTTTATCGTTGTTGTAAAAAGATGATACCAGTTTAGCTGCCTTGTCGGTACAAAAAATTATAAATTTATCGTTTATCTTTTCAAAGTTTTTAATCCATCCTGAATGATCCGGCTCCATGTGGTTAACGATTAAATAGTCTACATCCTTAGGGTTAACTCCAATGTCCTCAAGATTGCTGTACAGGGTTTCCGGGACTCCGTCCCATCCTATGACTCCGTCAATGATTGCAGTTTTCTCTCCTTTCACTATGTAAGAATTCAAAGTTACCCCTTTGGCAATCTCCCATATTCCTTCAAAGAGCATATCATTTACATTCATTGTCAATAAATGTATGCCTTTTGCTACTTCTACCTTTTTCATTTTTCTTCCTCCTGATCATTAAAAATAGAATGTGCCTGATTTATTTAATTATACTTACATTGTAGCACTTTTTCCAGAAAAGTGTATAAAAATCTCAAATATTGTCGGTATTTTAACAGTAAAGACACTTCATACGAAGTGCCTAAGTTTAACCTAAGTGTCGTCATCCTGAGGGCTTTAGCCCGAAGGATCTTATGAGATCCTTCGCTTCGCCCAGGATGACAAAAAAATTCTGGACCTCAGCTAAGAATCTCTCTCAGAACTTTTTCGTTTATGTAATTATAGGACATCAGCTCTTGAGTATTTTTCTGCAATACCCTTTTATATTCATCATAGTTTTCATATAATTCATTAAAACCGGCTATCAATTCTTCTATAGTAATACGGTTCAAATCATTAAAGCAGATCTGCCCTGATTTGCCTGAAAAAACCTCCACCTTGGGGTCATAGGACAAGGCTATGAAGGGCTTATTTAATATGGCGCTGAATATTAAACCATGCAGCCTCATGCCTATGAATACTTCTCCGGATGATATCTGCAGGATTATATCTTCATAATTTAAATCTGACAGGTATTTTATTGAATTTTTCCTTATCCTGTCCTTGATTTTCAATAAAACTTTATCGTCGTTTCCTTTTTGAAAGGGCAGCAAAATAACTTCATATTCATTTATAACCAGGTATTCAATGAACTCAACCATTGTGTCAAGGAACTTTTCTTCATAATACCAATTCCTTAGATTGATTATAACCCTCCTTGGTATGGGGTCCGACTTCTTATCGATATTTAAACTAAATACCAAATCATTGCCTAAATGAATGTTTTTCAGGTCATGGTTTTTCAAAAATTCATATGAAACTTCATCTCTCAAAACTATATGGTCCAAGGACTTTAAAATTTTAATTGTAGTTTTTGCGGCCATGGAGTTTTTCAAGGGACCTATGCCGTTTCCCAGCAAGACTACTTTTTTCCCGAAGAATTTTGCCAGCATTAATATGGCAAGGTAATAGTACAAGGATCTGTTGCTTGTGACGTTTTGCAGCATGGAACCTCCCCCGCCTACCAAAATATCGGAGTTCATTATTCCTTTAACTATATCCATGTATTTGTTCCTGCTTAAACCCTTAATCCCGTGTGTTTTTTCCGTATCCTTAACACTGTAGGTAATGGCTGTAATATCAGGTTTATCATATACCTTGTTCAGAAGATCGATAGTAGATTTAAGCAAGGCTTCGTCACCGGCATTTTTTGACCCGTAGTATCCGACTATTAATACTTTATGAACGCCCATATACTATTCTCCCAGGTATAGCTTATACACTTCTTCATATTTATCTACCATGATTTCAACGGAATAATTATTTTTGACATACTCCCTTTCCCACCGGCAATCCTGGTCATTTTTCAGCAAGAAGTCTATATCCCTTTCCAAATCCTCATATGTTACCAGATTAGTATTCCTTGCCGTAAAATTATTAAACTCCGCCAACTCTAATTTAGACTCATCCAGTATTCCCATGTAACCGAAATTTCCGGCTATTATGACAGGCATGTTGTAACACATGGCTTCCAGGGCAGCCCTGCTTACTCCTACAAAAATTTGAGCCTTATCCAAGTATTCTCCCACATTTAATACCCTGCCGGCAAAAACAACATTGTTCAACCCGGCAGCTTGTTTCTTCAGGTTATTAAGTTGTGAGCCGTCTCCCACAATCGTTATAAGGATATTATCATGTGCCCTGCCATACTCGATTAATTTTTCCGCAACTAAACTTGTATCATCATCCAATCGGCTGACATGGAGAATCCCTCTTCTCTCTAAGTTGTTAGTCGGTTTAAACTTATCCAGGTTTATCCCGTTTATTGTGCCATAAATCCTGCCATCAGGAATGCTGTAGATGTTCTTTAAATAATTCCTGATATCATCACTAACGACAAAGACCCTGTCTCCCCATTGGGTTAAATATTTAAGCAATAAATTAACGTGGAAGGTGAAATGTGCTGTAGTTATCATGTCAAATCCGTGCTTTTTCTTAAGCAGGGAAAGCAAAAAGGCCGGTATTCGGGCGTGAGCGTGCACCAATTTTATATTCTCTTTTTTTATTAAATCGTTAAGTATGATGAGAGATTTAATAACTGCTGCCGGGTTCTTGGTATGGAGAGGGACCTTGACGGTTTCTACCCCGGCATTTTTCAAAACGTCCTCATAGTCTCCCCCGTTGGAAGCCACTATAACCCTGTATCCCCTTTTTTTCAGCTCTATGGACAATTCTATCACATGGGTTTCCGCTCCCCCTATATCCAAACCCATCAGAGCCTGGAGCACTGTTTTTTCCTTATACATAACCTACTCCCCTATGTCCTGTATATTTTTTGTTATTGCAGAAAACAAGAGACCTATGGTTTTATACTTGCCGGTGGAATTTACCTTGATTTCTGTAATTCCTTCGGCAAAAACACCGTTTGGTCTGTCCAAGACATTGCATTCAACAGTCAAAATGATATCGTATTTTTCGGGGCTCCTTGCCAAAATGCCTTCCCCTTTATTATTTGCAAGAGGAACATATGAGTCTTCCACTTCAATCTTTTTTATCTTGCCAAAATAATAATTTGTGTCATCAGAATATACATTATCCCCCACCTGCAAGGCATCAACGGAATACTTTCTCACATCATGTATCAAGAGGATTACATCCTTTTTTATCTTATTCATTTCATTGTCTCCGCTTAAGTTCACGGAGCTGATGTTTTTAATTTTTAAACCAAGGACCACCATGACTGCCAGAACAAACAGTATTATGCAATAATCTATCCAATTAAATTTTCTTTTCATCTTCCTTACCTCTCAATAGCCACAATGTATCCATAACTTGCAAAGCTCTTACCCTTTATGGGAAGATATGAACCTACCCTGATCTCTTCCCTGTCCACCATGATTACATCATTTTCAATCACGGCATCTGCCTCGATATCTATTAACACGGAATAGAGTCCCGGTATCTCCACCAGTTCAATTATGCCCTTCTCCATATTTTCAAATTCTTCCCTGTAAGGATTAACCGTAAAGTTTTTTATTTTCCCTAAATAGTAATTCTTACTGGAATTGTAAACATCCTTACCCGCTTTTAGCTGGTCGATAAATTCTTCCCCGACCTCAATAGTTTCAAATGTATATGTAATTTTTTTTGTATTTTTCGTAAAATTTACATTTTCTTTGAAGGGTTTAACCAGGTAAAATACTGCTCCAATTATAATTAAAACAATCAATATATCGATTATACCCACCTTTTTCTTAAAGCTCATCGCATACCTCCATATATGTTTTCAATATTTCTTACCATTTCTTCCACCGTAAATCTTGTTTTAACTTTTTCATATCCCCTTTGACCAAACTCTTTTCTTAAGTCTTCGTTTTTCATGAGTGTTGAAAGCTTGGCGGCAAATTCTTCATAGTCCAAAAAATCCACCAAATATCCATCCTCACCGTCAGTAACGACTTCCTTGATGCCGTCTATGTTAAAGGCGACTACCGGTTTTTTGTGGGCAAAAGCTTCAATAACCGTGTATGACAAGGCTTCGGAATTGGATGTATTTACAACAATATCCGATATATCATAGATTTCATCTATTTCATTGATGTGTCCCAAAAATCTCACATTTAAATTTTTATCCCTGGCATAAGATTCTAAATTATGTCTTTCCGAGCCTTCACCAACCAATAAAATCATGAAACCCCTTTCGGTTTTGGCCAGGATTTCTCCTATTTTAAGCATATTTTCCTGTCCTTTCACCTTTTCCAGGCGTCCAATCAGGCTGATTATGATTTCATCTTTGTCAAGCATGTATTTTTCTCTTAAATTCTCATGTTTTACATCAGGCAGCTCCACCCCGTTGTAAACAAGAAAAATATTTTCTTTCTTTTCTCCTTCTTCCAATAAATTATCTTCCACCGCTTTGGATATAGCTATTATTTTAGAGGGCAGGATCCTGCTCAGCAAAATTTTTGCAGATTTTTTTATACCATTCATTTTTGGCAATAAACAATGCCGGGTATATATTATTTTTTTGTTTCCCGCCATCAGC
Organism: Firmicutes bacterium UBA1065; assembly: GCA_002316225.1. GTDB lineage: Bacteria > Bacillota > Clostridia > Tissierellales > Sedimentibacteraceae > Sedimentibacter. Next base: position 9,554 of record DCDC01000042.1, read on the forward strand.
CCCGCTATCCTTGCGGATAAACAAGCATGGCTGTGTATTATGTCAGGCCTGTATTTTTTTATCAATTTATATACTTCCTTAACGCCTTTAAGGTCAAAAGATTTTGTATCTATACCGTCTATTTGAGCTATCTCAACATCAGGTATGGCTGAAACGGTATTGTACAACACGCTGCCCTCAGGAAGGACAACAATCAGCTCAAATTTATCCTTATCTATGTATTTGCAGATTTGATACAGGTACTTTCCTGCACCGCCGAAGTTTGAATCCGTGATAACGTGCATTACCTTTATTTTATTCATGGTTTACTTCTCCCTTTTCTTTAGCCAATAAGGCGCTTATGGACCCGAGTCCCAGCAAAATGAAGTACATGAGCATGATATCAAAGTTATGCCATATATGGTCCACCATGCCTTGAATGGTGCACCCGATTAATCCGGCAAATATGCTTATGGAAATTACACTCAAATTATTCTTTTTGTATTTTATTGTGGTCATAATATCCCTGGTCCAGGCTGTCATCATGGCAATAAAAGAAATTAAGCCCAAAATCCCCATTTCTATATAAATCATGAGCAGGGTGTTATGGGCATGGTAGGACTTTGCGGCATGCAATGAATATATCTTGTAAAGCTCCTTAAACTGGCCTAACCCTGTTCCAGTTATCCTGTAATCCTCCAGCATGTTAAAGGAAGCCTGGTATATTGACCACCTGAAGTTAGTGGAAGTATCACCGCCGGCAAATATGGAAAGTATTCTTCTAATGATTGATTCAGGCAAGAGGGATGATCCTGCAAGGCCCAAAACAATCAAGGCAGGCAGGTAATCCCGGGCTGCCAGAATAACCAGGATAACCATAGCAATGGCAAGGCTTAACATGCTGCCCCTTGATAGGGTCATTAGTACATTAGCTCCTCCGAAAGCAAAAACTCCCAAATATATAATTTTATATATCCATTTGTCGCTGGTATAAAAGAGGGAAAAAATTATGGGAAGCACCATGACCAGGTACTCTCCGTATACGTTGGGATTGCCGAAAAAGCTGTAGACCCTGGTTGCAGTGCTTGAAAAATCCTTATCAAGCCAGGCTTCATCCATGGGAGCCCCGAATATATACTGGTAAAAGCCGTATAAGCCAAGGAATATTGTTGTAAGAACCAGGGAATTAAGCAAAAGATATAATCTTTTTTGGTCCCTTACAACATAGGGAACAAGTAAACCCATTATTGTAAAGGTCATATAAACAATGAATACACTGAGACTTTCAGCCGGTCCCGTATTAAAAAACTGGCTCAGGACTATGGTGACCATGAACGACAAGAAAAAGAATAAATACAACTTGGGATATTTAAAAGTACTGCCCTTATGCAGAAGAGACAAGAGAGTCAGGACGATTATGCCCCAGCTTATAATTAACCCCAGTGAAGTAGGGGCTAGGGGCAGGCTTATAACCAATAAAACAAACAATACAAAATTAATATCTTTTTTTACCATAAAGTTGATTATTAAGCTATTGCCTATAATAAAATCAGCAATTTTCTTTAATAATCCATATATGCCCCTTAACCCAAGAAGCCCTGTCAACAGGGAACTGTTTTTGGCACTGTCTTCAGGTCTTATTTGAGATGTTAAGAATTGAATGATCAGGCTCCTATTTAATAAATTAATAAACCAATGAGTTAACTTGTCTATTATTGAGCCTATATAGCTTTTTCTATAATCATCTTTAATTTTTAATATTAATTTTTCTATTCCATACAGTATAACTGAATCAGAAAACATAAATTACCCCTTATTCGTATCAGACTGCTGATAAAATTTATAATATATTTTCAAAGTTTATTCTATCATCCTGAGGGCTTTAGCCCTAAGAATTTCTTGAGATCCTTCGCTTCCGCTCAGGATGACAAAGCGTGTGGGATCCTTCGCTTTCGCTCAGGATGACAAAGCGTACGAGGTCCGTCGCTTCCGCCCAGGATGACAAGCAAATGAGATTCTTCACTGCGTTCAGGATGACACCCTGCGGGTTGTTCTTAGCATGACATGCATATGTGTATCAAACCTGTTTATTTAATTATTTCAGCTAATTTGTCGTTTTTCAACAAGTCCTTTTTAAGAATTAAATCGGATACTATCAGTTCTTTTTGTCTCCGGCTGACTTCCGACATGACTGAAGAATCTTCAGCCACTTTCCCGGTCCTTATATCGTATAAAACATTTTGTTGATTATCATAATAGTATCCATCCAATATTACCGTCCCGTCTCTTTTCACTGCATATCCGGGATTATCATTCAAAAGCGACTTTCCTAAGACGTAGGGATGGCTTAGACCCATAAGGTCCAGAATCGTCGGTAGTATATCTATTTGCCCTCCTGTTTTTTCAATGGTCTTTCCTTTAAGATCATCACCGTTGTAAATCCACAGGGGAACTTTTTGCACCATGTTCCAATCCAAGTCCGAGCCGTCCAATTTCAGCAATTTTTCCACCAAACTTCTTTGGTCCAGGTAAAGGCCGCTATGGTCGCCGTATATGACAATAATCGTATCATCCAGGAGGTCTTTTTCCCTTAAGTAATCAAATAAATTTTTTATGGCCGTATCCACATATCTCATGGACTTTAAATAATTGCCTGTTTGGGTATCCTTAAAAACTCCAGTATCCAAATCTATGTCCGAAAAGGCATCATATGGGTGGTGGGAGGATAAGGTTATTAAAAAGCTGAAAAACTTGCCATTTTCACTTGATATGTCCAGGGCCTGCCTGAAAAAGGAATCATCGCTCAGGGCCCATCCCCTTTTTTCATCCAAATTAAAGTCATTTATTGAATAAAATTTTTCATAATTAAAATTCCTGTAAATTGCCTCCCTGTTCCAAAAGGAAGAATCATAGCTGTGAAATGCCCTCGAGGTATAGCCCTCTTCATTTAAAAGGTCCGCCAGGGTCAGGTATTCATTCATGGGATACAAGTAATTGACCGCTCCTGCGGCTGCCGGATACAAAGAATTATTCAGCATGAATTCGGCATCGGAAGTGTTTCCTCCGGCAACCTGGTGATATATATTGTTAAAGTAGAAGCCCTTGTTTCTCAGCCCGTTTAAAAACGGGGTCACTTCCTCTCCTTCAATAACCAAATCCGCAACAAATCCCTGCATGGCTTCTACTTGAATTACCAGGAGGTTCTTGTCCCTTCCGGACCCGAAATATATGCTGGTATCCTTATCTTTATTTCTATAAAATTCTTTAACAAGATTTTTTTCTTCCTCCTTTAAGGAAGTGTTCTTAGTAATTTTCAGTTTAGCAAAATCATACAGGTCATAGGCGTGAAAATAAAGGGTTCCGAAATCCTTGGCTATATTTTTTCTTTCATATGCATGTCTTGTTGTATCAACATTTTTTCCATAAAAAGTAAAAATTATTACAGAAAGAATTAAGATGGCTATTATGCTAATGTTTCTTATTGTCTGACTTTTCTTTTGTTTTTCATGATTGCCTGGCTTCGAAAAATACATGAAAAAGCATAAGACCGGTAAATCGATGATAAATACCAAATCCTTGATTTTTAACAAGGAGAAAATGCTTTGAGATATATCTCCGACAAAGCCCATTTGATATACCATCAATATGGTCAAAGGCAAGCCGTAGTACCTTCCGTACAAGGCATCGCAAAAAAGCACAAAGGAAACCAATATATTAAGTATAAACAAGGATATTATGCTTTTTCTTTGTGCAAGCAAGGCTACTGCCAATACCAAAATGATGCTGCTCAATAAAATAAACTTGGATATTTCACCGGTTAAAGTAAAAGGCGGATCCTGAAGTTTAATCGTATACTGTATATAGAGTGTCTTTACAAAAATTGAAATTATTCCGAATATAATAAAAAATGTTTCTAATATATATAAATTTAAATTTAAGCTTTTGAACTTTTCTTTGCCTAACTTTATTGCCTGCAATTATTGTATCTCCTATCTAATAAAGCTGACACTAATTATATACCATTTTGCTGGTTAATACAATAAAATTGAACTGGACAAATCTTCATAAAATAAAAAATGTTCCCGTTGCCTAACCGTTACGGGAACACGGAAACTTCTCATGAGCCCAGGCGGATATCTGAGATGTTCCTTTTTCCATGAAATAAAGAGTTTCACCTTCAAAAACCCTGCTATGGGGTATTTTTCGCCCGGCCGCACCGCGAACCACCATGGTTTTTGTTCCCTTTAATATTTTATCCAGTACCTTCTCCCCTCTTTTACCTTCATCATCACAATAAACCAAGTGTACCATCACAATCTCTCCTATTTTTAATATTTATTGTGTTACTTAAAACATCATGGGAGTTTGCATCTTTTCAATTTCATAATCATAAATGTGGGTGTTTCCATGTATCCTTCATAACTTTCTTTGGATTCATTTTTCCAGCTTTCAGGAGGCATGGGTTCTTCTATCTGGCATATGGTTAATCCTGCTTTATTAATTGCATTCACATAATCACTGAAAAAATGATGATAACTTTTACTCAGCCTCTTTTCATATCTGTCGTTATATTCAATCCATGGCTGAATATATGCCCGTACTGATTTGTCCAGGTATCTTATATGCCATTCCTCGTCCTTTGGAAAGGTGTCTCCATGCTCGATGGGATACATTGAAGAATATATCGGATGTATTATGGACAAAATTATGTGACCGTTATCTTCCATGCATTTTTTCATGCTTTCAAAAAGCTTGTCCAGGTTTTCTATGTAATGGGATGTTGTTGATGAAAAGATTAAGTCAAACTTTTCATTCACATATTGGTCTGTATATGAAGCATCACCCACAATAAAGGTTGCTTTTGAATTCCTCTGCTCAGCTTTTTGTTTTGCAATAGCAAGCATTGACTCGGACAAATCAAGTCCTGTGATCTTTGACGGATTATATTCCTCTAAGAGAAAGGTAAAAATGCCGGTCCCGCACCCGATATCCAGTATTTTCTTGCCCGTCAGGTCAGGCAGCATTTTTTTAATAGCCGGCCACTCTATATTATAGCTGTATGAATCAGGCGAGTTGTTAAATTCTTCATATGCCTGCGCCATGGCATTCCAGTCTTCCTTAATTGTTTTCATGGTATCCTTCCCTGTCTATAGTAATTATTTCCTTTATTTTTAGCACTCTTTCTTGATTTTCACGGAAAGCCTTTTCCGCTTTCCTGTTTTGAAACAACGGCTCTTGATACATTGCCATCCTGTTCTTGCCATTAGCCTTTGCTTGCAATAGCAAATCATCCACTTTTCGCAACAAGGACTCCTTGGTATCATTTTTTTCATAAGTAGCTACACCAAAACTGCAAGAAATGTTTATATCCGGTTCGAATGAAGTATTGCTGATACATAACTTTATCCTTTCTGCCATATTCAGGGCTTGCATAAGGTCCGTATTTGGAAGAAGAAGGACAAACTCATCTCCTCCCCACCTGGCGAATATATCCGTCTTTCGAACAGCGTTATTGATTGTTTCAGCCACCTTTTTTATGACGTTGTCACCTGCCAGGTGGCCATATTTATCGTTTACCCCTTTAAAATCATCTATGTCAAATAGTATCAAAGAAATGGAATTGCCGTATCTTTCGGAAAAACTTATCCACCTGCTGATTTCATCATCAAGCTTTGCCCTGTTGTATATGCCGGTTAAGGGATCTTTGGCCGATAAATCCAAAAGTTCTTTGTTAGCTGCAAATATTTTCCTTTTGTTTATTTCATTCCAGCAATGATTTATGTTGCAATAGAGAATTAAGATGATTTGATAGGCAATAATCCTATGAAACTCTCTGTCCTGAAGGCCCTCAAGCTTGTGTACTGGGTAAAGGAAGAATAAAATACTGAATATAACAGTAACCGTTTGAGAAAGAACAATTTTATTTGGAAGAAGATAAATTGCCAATGTTATGACTATTAAACCTATAACACTGAAATAGTTGAGGGAATCTATCTGTTTCAAGGTAAAAAGATAGGTAAAAACCATACTGGCCTGGTATAAAGTTATAATATACACTAAGTGCCTATGACTTTTAATTTGTTTTGTTGTTATATAAACTAGTATTGAGACAAGAATGAAGAACAATCTGACAAGAACTACATCAAGAACCAAAAAATATTCCGCATTCGAAATATAGCTTTGTAAAAAGAATAATCCAAGTATGAAACCGAAAACTAATGCTATATATGATGTGATTTTAGCTGAAAGATTTAAACTGTCTTCCAGATATTCAGCTTCCATAGACTTGTCCGTAAATTCACCCAAGAAGGATATCTTGTATTTCTTTGGATCATCAACAGCCATATTGGTATCCTCAAATTATTCCTTTATATCTATTATATATTGAATTTCAAATAATATCAATACATTAATAAATCCCTTGAATTATTCTATTCAAGGGATTTAGCAAGATTAAATCAGCTTTCGGTTTTTTTATTTTCGAAAGAAGTTGTTTTTCTTGCATACAAGGTCTGGTTCATATGCTTTTCATTATCCTTGGCAACCGTATTTTCAGGCCTGTATGGCAATATTTCATTATATGATTCCAATTCCTCATCCGAATCAGGTCCTGCCGGAATAAGTCCCGTTAATTCCGTTGATGAAATTGCATTTTGAAAATTAATATCCCACTGAATATTGTATTTATCATTTTTATTCTTAGTTTTATCGTCCATGATGATCTCCTTATTATGTTTTAATCATAGTATGTCATAAAAGGAGAAATTTAAACAAAAACCATTAATTGTTAATTTCATGAAAACATAATACAATACATACAGGGGAGGAAACGGAATGTTAAGAAAGGAAGAGGATCACATAAGTGATTTAAGACAATTATTAGAAAAAAATACAGATAAATATAAGGAAAAAACAGCCTTTTGGATGAAAAACAAAAACCAGGAATATACAGCCATTACATACAATCAGCTTTATACAGACCTTTGTGGATTAGTAACTTCACTTAAAAACCTGGGAATGAAAGATAAAAGGATTGCAATTATAGGAAAAAATTCCTATGAATGGGTTGTTTCTTATCTTGCGGCATTATATACCGGCGATGTACCTGTCTTGCTTGACAGTGAGTTTTGCCTGACCGAGCTTAAATATTTTTTAAATATAACAGAGATAAGCTGTGTATTTTTTTCAAATGAACTGGAAGATGTATTTTTGCAAATAGAGAACGACGGTGTTACCGGCCTGGAAACATTAATAAGTATGGATAAGGAAAAAAGCGAAGAAAAAGTTCTTTCTCTTAAAGAGCTTATAGAAGAAGGTAAGAAAGAAGAAAGCATGGGCGAATAAGCAAAACGCTTAATCGCCCATTTAATAATTTATTTACTATACATTGCAATAAAACGCTGAAGTATTGCCGCCAGCTGACAACGCTCTGCGTTTCCTCCGGGCATGAGCATATTATTGCTGCCTTGGATCGAACCTCTATTAACTGACCAGGAAACAGCTTCTCTTGCCCATGGGGAAACAGAAGCCGCATCTCCAAATGATGAAAGTTCTGCCCTTGCGGATACATCATAACCCTTGAATTTAGCATAATTCATCAGAATTACCGCCAACTGTTCACGGGTTATAACATCATTTGGCCCAAACATATTATTGCCGTAACCTGAAACAATACTATTGCTTGAAGCCCAGATTACAGCATCTGTATAATATTGGCCTGCATTAACATCATCAAAGGGATTAACTGCAGTAAGTTTAGGCGAACCTTCCATTCTGTAAAGAATTGTAACTACCATGCCCCTCGTTGTGCTTGCATGGGGGCTGAAGAGCATAGGTTCCGAGCTTGTACCTTTCATTAAATTATTTCGATAAACATACTGTACGGCTTCATAAAACCAATCATTAATATTTACATCATCGAATACAACCGGTTCTGCCGCTGAAGGTTCCTCTGTTACCGGTTCTTCAATTTGGGGTTTATCATCTCCGGGTCCTGGAACTGAGCCCGAACCTGAACCGGTACTTATTGTATATGAGAAAGTTGCAATACTGCTGTCAATTAAGCCGTCTTTTACGGCAAAAGCTTTGATGGTTGCGGTTTTATCCAATGAAATTGGTTTTGTATAGAGCAAGCTTTCCCTTGTAGGATTTGAGCCATCCAAAGTGTAATATATTTTTGCTCCACCGGTTGAGCATGTTAAAGTGATATCAACTTTGTTTTTATATATACCCGGTTGAGGATTAGCTTGGGGCACAGCTACTTTTTCTTCTGTGCTGTCTTCTCTGGATACCTCAATGGTTTTACTCCAGGTCTCTTTTCTTGTATCAAGTACAGGAACTCCATTCTCATAGTCGCCGGTTATACGGATTATATCCAGCTTGTCCAAAATTATAGTTTGAACCGAATCGCCCGTATAAGAAAAAGTTATGGTTCCTATCTTCAGTTTTCCTTTAAACTGATTGCTTGTTGAAAAGAACCCAGCTTTATATACTATTTGATTCCCGCTTTCCTTTCCCCCTGATGATATGGTGTTTACCGTCCCGTCGGCTTTACTGATAATATCATCATCAAAAGATATATTTACTGCCCTTATTTCATTTTTATCACTGACTGATATTTCAAATTGGGCTGATGCAAATGGCTCTTCTATGTTATCAAACTCTATCTCATACTCAAAGGTGTTTTGTCCGGGTTCCAAAACAAGGTTATAAGCAAAAGCACTGCTTTGAGCAATTAACAGCATTATTAATGTCAGTATGCCTATATTTTTATAAATCTTATTTTTACTTTTTTTCATATGTTCTCTCCTGTTTCTTTTATTTTGCCTTTCAACTGTCTTAAGTCAAAGACATTATTTGACAGCCTCAGGGAGATCGGGAATTCCCGATTACCGGGAATTCCCTTATATTCTGCCATTTTTACTTATACAAGATTAGCTGCCAGTAAAGCTACTAAAGTTAAGTCTGCAATGTCCACCTTGCCATCCCTGTTTAAATCTATACGCCATGCACCGCTTGTATACCAATCTTCATCGGCAACTTCGGCACCAAAGTAAGTCATTGATATTGCAAGATCAGCACCGTTAACCTGGTCATCACCGTTAAAGTCTCCTAATACATCACCGGCAAACCAAATATTTGTAAAAGCTTTTCCATCATCAAGTATCTGGTATGGAACCGGTATTGATTTATGCTCTCCGTTTTCATCGATATAACCAAAATACATGCCTATGGAATCCAATACAGCTTCTAACTTATCAGCAGTCTCACCTGCTTTTAAGCTGATAGTAACATCCACTAAATCTAAAGATAGACCATTATCCAGTCCGCCAACCTTGCCAAGGTTGAAATATGCAGTCGTACCATCCTTATTGTAGTCTAAGTTTTTAGTAAACACTAAGTTTTCACCGCTGATTAATGGTGTAATATCAGTGAATTCAAATCTGTCATCGTTTATCTTAATCCAGCCTTCCATAACATGTACTTTGTCCGGATAATCAACGGAAACGCGGAATGTTATATTCCTGTCTTCTCCCAATATTACATTGGGGGCAACATTCAGGGATACGAAGTTTCCTGTAACAAACTCTTCACTGACTTCATTGCCGGCGTAATCAGCTACCACTACCATGTATTTATTTACACCGGGTTCTATAGTAAACAGACCGTCTGCCTGTGAAGTTACCAACGTGTATTCTTCTGCTTCAGGGTCCCAAATATAAAGGGTATAGGTAGCAACACCGCTGTCATCATCTGAAGCAGATATTCTGACAAGGCCTGCTTCTTCTAATTCTATAGTATTGATTACAGGTTCCATCTGGTCATCAAGTATTCCCGCTGCTCCTGCAAATATGGCTGTAGCAAGCATTGGGTAGTACTTTTGATAGTGGGGTCTGTAGAACATATTGGCTCCAAAAGTTACAGACTGCACCGGTTTCCCTTCTATTCCGCCACCTTTCAGGATTGTGCTGAACATGGTTACACGGTTCTGGAACACTTGCTTATCACCGCCTGTTCTTTGGTAACCACCTATAAAGGCATCCCCATCCCTGGTTCTGAACAGTATTTTTGAACCCGCAGGTATGTTACCTGTGAAGTAATTACCTCGTGCGTAAATTGTGTCGGTATTTGCATAGTTTGCTGTGATAATGCTGTCATCCACATTGTATTGTCCATATAGGGCCACATCGCCGAAGGAACCTGTACTTGGTGCAGAACTGCCCGTTCCGAAGTTTTGATTCGTCAAGCTTCCTGCACTTTGTACCATTATAAGAGCAAGTTTATTTTCCTTGATGGCATTCACAAGGTTTGCTCCGGCTGTAGCGTTATATAACAAAACTACATTTGCACCGGGTCTTACAGAGTTATTTGAATTGCCGTTGTAATCACTTCCATCTTCGTCTTTCATGCAGCCGAATCCCAGGAAGTCATCAAGAGCCCAGTAAATAGCTCCCCCTGCAGTTGCTGCGTTTCTGGTAGAGTTCATGCTAATAACAGGTTCCACCAGCTTAACTGCCTCTTTTGGCAATTCACTTATATATTTACCTTCCAAATAGCAGCCTTTAAGGCCTAAGTCCGGGTTGTCAACCAATGCATAGACTAAAGGTAAGTTTTCTGCTTCAATAATATAATCTGACATTGTTCCTACGCCTTCAACACTCTTCCTGAGCATCCATACGTCCTTTTTCTCATCTATATAGGAAGGACCGCTGGACCTGCCTGAAAGCAGAAGGTTTACAAATCTTACGGCATCTGTACTGTTGCTCTTAAATACTACATATTTGTCCGGAGCACCTACTATGTTAGACTGTTTTTCAATTGATACAACCTGTTCAGTCTTGCCGTCAAACAAGCC
>DCDC01000204.1 GCA_002316225.1 Firmicutes bacterium UBA1065
AGCATTGAAAAGGGAGAAGAGAATACGGGCAATGCATTTATAAAGAAGATATTCTGGGAAGGCAACAGGTACGAGATACCGGTACAAAGATATATGAGAAATGTGGATGCCAATGGAGTTACTTATAGTTTAGAGGCTGCCGATGGTCAGTTTAAGAGATTGTTTCAACACAGGGATACAGCACAAGTCACTTACAGGATTGAAAAATCCATGGCACAGCACTTTGCAGGGGACAGGAAAGCAGCGGCAGAGGGAAAAACAAAGAGCTTTACATACGCACCCTTTGCTACGGATAAAGTGCTTCAAGGGTTGCCGTTTCCGCTGAAGTCGGGTTACAACTATACCCCCTACGGTGTGTACACTGCGACGGTTAGAACCGAGATATACAAAAAGGGCGGAGAAAAAACGGAGCATCAAGCCATAGTGGACAGTGTTATAAAATCCTTTGGGGTGCATGTGGAACTGCCTACGGTGAATTTAAAGGGACAGAAGGTTACAACCTATCCTATGGCAACCAAAACAAGTTACAAAAAAGTATCTGATGAGGTGTTGAGTTACAAGACAGGGCCTTCGAGTATAAATGAATACCTTAACGGGGACGAAAACACATTGTTGGGCAATACCAACAACTTGTTCAGAAGAATTCTTGAGGGTTGGAGTTTTTCGGGAACCCAGAACTCATGGACGGATAAGAAATATCGGGAATATGTAAAATCTGCAGACATACATAAGATTGTTGAAGAAACCACCATTACATTTATAGTAAACCCGAAACTGGAGAAATTCAACACCCCAATAGTATTAAACGGCAAGAACGTTAGTGACGGAGACTATTTTATCCGGGTGTATTTTAACGGGTTTGAAAACGGCCACTCCAACAAGGTAATATCAAGTGCTGTCAATCCGAGCAGCAGTTGGACAAAGAAGTATAACCCCAATGACGGTTGGAATATGGTTATAAACATTCGGGGAACAAGGTATGAGGATACAGGCTATTTAGAATAAACCTGTTATTGAAAGATAATGCTGGGATGCTAACAAACCGGCTGAGTAAGAATTATGTTAGAAACAAGATAGAAAATTTACAGATATTTGTTGAATAAATTAGCGATATAGCGATAATAATAACTTATAGGTTATAATTTGGGCAAAAACAAGTTGCATATACAACCTATAAGTAATATACTAATGGTGAGGTTGTTATGGCGAAGCTTTGCAAGGTTTATTATCCAATTGAATTCAATAGCAATAGAATCTATGTACATCCTAAGTTTGAGGACGATATGAAGAAAATACTTGAAAAAAGCGGACTTAAAAAAGGCTTTGCAGAAAATCTCAGGCAGAAACTATATTTTATTGAAAAGGATATGCATTGCAGTACTAAGACCAGGTGGTTGGAGAAACTGCGAGAAGAGGAAGGTTTATACTCAATTAAATTTAAAATGATAAAAAACATAAGGATAATTTGTATGTTTAAAGATGCATCAAGAAGAGAAATAGTTATACTTTTATGCGGTTTTGAAGAAAAAAACAGTAAAAACAAAAGTAGGGATAGCTATGATAAAGGAATAGAAAAAGCCATAAAGAGGAAAAAGGAGATTGAAAGAGGATTTATTTTAGAAGGAGAAGATGGCGATGAATGATAAATTTTTGAAGCTAAAGAATGCATGGGACATTTTTGACCGGTATTGCGATGAGCCAATGAAAGAAAGAGTAGAACTATATGATATTTATTATGAGATATCGACTAAAATATATGATTATAGAATTTCCAGAGGATGGTCACAGAAAAAGCTTGCTGAAGTTTTAGGAATAACTCAGGCAATGGTTTCAAAGCTTGAGAGCGGAGAGTATAATTATACTATTGAACAACTATGGAAAATATCCAAAAAATTAGGATGGACACTAAATGTGAGCTTTGACGGGGCTTGTGAGGATAGTTATTCTGTAGGATATAATGCTGAAAGCCAGATTGAAAGCAACATAAGTCCTACGGAAATCGCATAAAGGGTGGTGGAATAATGATTGATGGGAAAGAAATAAATGCAGACTTTCAGTTTTTAGGTAACCGGGTAAGCTCATTTAGTTTAGAGACAAAAATAGTTGATACAAAAGGTAAAAGAGTAAGTCCTGTTTTTGAATATGATTATTCTATAACTGAATGCGGAAAGACGAATGATAAATATTTTGGGGTTGTCCAATTAAAAATAAATGGCAGAGCCAAGGTGGGAAAAGCTAACCTTTTTAAAATTGATTTGATAATGGAAGGGGCTTTTGTAGGCAATCAAAAGGCGTTGACGATAGAGCAGTTTGAAAAGATGCTTGAGCAAAATGGTATTGCCACTCTTTCTCATATTTCACGTTCCTTTTTACTTAGTGTAACAAGTCAATCCGGGATAAACCCTCCGGTAAGGCTTCCTATGATCAACATAATAGCTCTTAATGAAAAAAAGAAGAAAGAGAAATAAAAGGCTCTAAACCTTTAACTTAAACGAGGTTTAAGAGCTTTTTTCATTTGCTAAAAAATATTGGGAAAATGCTTATGCATTTATAAAAAATCTATTAAATAATTGTTCCATAATGACGATAAATTAAATGAGCGGTAAAGGAAGCATATTTTTATACCGGCCGGATAAGATGCTTCTTTTTAC
>DCDC01000038.1 GCA_002316225.1 Firmicutes bacterium UBA1065
GCGGATATTTTTATTATTTTTCTTTATGTTACCTTAGACATAAGATATAATTAATTATTTATGAATTATTTTTTATTTTTTGCCAATTAAATTTGATATATTACGAACATTAAATATATTTTTTTGTTGCACTTTTGTATATTTTCTTTTATAATACAGAATGTAATCATATCTTGGTTCTTATGTTCTTGTTAAGGGAATAATTTAATTTCGATGGGACATATTGAACATAATAAAACATAAAAAAGGAGTTATTATGGAAGGATTTTTTAAACTGAAAGAAAACGGAACTAATGTATCTACCGAAATCATGGCAGGGTTCACCACATTCTTTACAATGTCTTATATTATTTTTGTAAACCCTGCAATCCTGTCAGCAACAGGAATGCCTTCACAAGCAGTATTTTTGGCTACAATCATAGCGGCAGCAATCGGAACCTTGGTAATGGGATTGTTCGCCAACGTTCCTTATGCCCAGGCACCTGGCATGGGCCTTAATGCATTTTTTACTTACACGGTAGTATTTGCTTTGGGCTTTTCATGGGAACAGGCTTTGGCACTGGTATTCATATGCGGAATGATAAATATATTCATCACCGTTACTAAAATCCGAAAAAGCATAATAAAAGCCATTCCTGAAAGTTTGCAGAATGCAATCAGCGGAGGAATCGGAATATTCATAGCTTATATAGGCATCAAGGGTGCCAATATCATTGAATTCCTTTCAGACAATACGAACATTGTATCCATAAACAACCAGCCCTTTGCGGCAGATGGAACTTACAGCAACATATTTTCAATAGTAACAAACGGAGGAATTGTTCCTGCAGTTGTTGATTTCACCAATCCGGCAACTCAATTGTCAATAATAGGCCTGGTAATCCTGGTTATCCTCATTGTTCTTAAAGTAAAAGGAGCTATCCTTCTCAGCATTATATTGACCACATTAATAGGAATACCCTACGGAATTGTTGACCTTTCAAACGTATCAATAAATACAGCAGGCTTATCTTCCGCATTTGCTGATCTTGGGATTACCTTCGGAGCAGCTTTCGGACCAAAGGGAATTCAGTCTCTCTTTAACGACCCGTCACGTATACCCCTGGTTTTAATAACAATATTTGCCTTCAGCTTGTCAGATACCTTTGACACCATCGGAACCTTCATAGGAACAGGCAGAAGAAGCGGAATATTCAGCGAAGAAGACATAAAAGCCCTTGAAACAAGCACCGGATTTAAATCAAAGATGGATAAGGCCTTGTTCGCAGACGCCATCGCAACCTCAATCGGAGCAGTCTTCGGAACATCAAATACCACAACTTACATTGAAAGCGCAGCAGGGATCGGGGTAGGCGGACGTACGGGCTTAACAAGCCTTGTAGTGGCAATCTTGTTCCTGGCATGCATACTGCTTGCACCTGTTGCAGGAATCGTACCTGCAGCAGCAACTTCACCGGTTTTAATAATTGTCGGTGTTATGATGATGGCATCCTTCATAAAAATAGATTGGGAAGATATTGAAGAAGCTATACCTGCATTCTTTGCATCGGTCTTCATGGGATTCGGATACAGCATATCATACGGAATAGCAGGCGGTTTCATATTCTACTGCCTGGTAAAAGTATGCAAAAAAGAACTTAACCAGGTACATCCCATCTTGCTGGTTTCAACCATATTGTTCATCCTGAACTTCGTTGTATTGGCCTTAATATAAGAAGCAAGCGACATCTAAGGGATACCCGTCGGGTATCCCTTTTTTATATTGCATCTTGCATCTTTTTATACACATTCTTTCATTTTTCGATATCATGTATATAAAGAACTCTCTATATATATCTTGCAAAAAACCGTTTCTTGCATTTTTAATATTTTTGCAAGTTATTCTTGCAAGTTTCAAAGCATTGAAATCATAACATTATGCGAGATCGCCAAAAGAAATCTTGCAATTTCGTTGGTAATATCGGGAATTATTCGAAAATTTTTTTATTTTTTTGAAAGTTTTTGTTTACAAATTGCATTTTCGATGATATAATAAAGTGAACTCAGTTTAGGGAGGTTTTAATATGAGCGTAGCTGTGAAAGATATCAGAGATGTAGTTGCAAAATTAAACTTCAGAAAATGCGGTGCTATCACCTGTATATATAATGTTGACGGAAAATGCAGCCAAAAAGAATGCGAACTTCATGAGAGAGGATTAAGGCAAGAAGAAGACTAATCCGGGTGGTATGAGATGAAAAAATTTAATATAAAAATTTAAAGCGAAAGAAGCTGTTAAGTTGTCTTTCGCTTTTTAATTTACAAATAATTATGTCCGGAGGGTCGGCTCTATCCGGACATATTGTGTTATTGTCTATAAAATAATTTTGTCCCTTGTTATGTCACTTATATTTTTGCAGCCTGTCATTATCATTGTCTCTCTCAATTCAGCCCCGATTTTTTCAGTATAGAGCTCAACCCCTTCAATTCCGCCTCCAAAGGCTGCAATGGCATAGGGCCTTCCGATTAAGACTGCATCCGCCCCTAAGGCAAGGGCCTTGAAGACATCTGCTCCTGAGCGGATTCCTCCGTCCACGAAAATCTTAAGCTTATCTCCAACGGCTGCTCTTATTTCGGGCAGCATGGCGCATGTAGCCGGTGCATCAGCCAGTACTCTTCCTCCGTGGGAAGAAACCACGATTCCGTAGGCTCCGGCTTCGTAAGCCTTTATGGCTCCCTTTGCAGTCATTACCCCTTTAACTATGAAAGGAATTTTTGTGGCAGAAGTTAATTCTTTAAGTTCCTCAACGCTTTTGGGGGAAACCGGCTTGCCGGCCAGGGCTAAATTTATGAGTCCGGCTGAATCTATATCCATTGCAAATGCCATGGCATTTACTTCTTCAATCATCTTGATTTTTTCCAAAACCTTGTCATTCTTCCAGGGTTTAAGGGTAGGCACCGCCCTTCCTTCTACTTCTTTTATTATGGGAAGGCTGTCCAGGAAGAGGTTATCCGCAGGTCCGTCACCTGTAAATCCTGCGCTTCCTGCTTTTATGGTCCCCTTAACTATGGATTCTATATATTCCGCTTCCGTTATGGACCCATTGTAATTTAAGCTCATGCCTCCTATGGGGGCTGCAAAGAAAGGATATTTGAATTCTCTCCCGAACAAGGATATGGAAGTGTCCTGTCCTTCATCCTTATAAATGGTATCCATGTTTATTTTTACGGAAGCCAAAAAGTCAACGCATATTTTAAATGCATTCCCGTTTCCCTTTCCTCCGGTTCCGGGAATTTCTCCCTTGCAGACCACCCCGTTGCATTCCTTGCATACCCTGCAGTTAGGTGCCATTTTTTCTCTTGCCCTGTCTAATAATTCCTTGTAATCCATGTAAAATTCTCCTTTTAAGTAATTAGATTGTTCGTATTCTTATCGTCACGTCATCTCATGGGATTCTTCGGGCCAAAGGCCCTCAGAATGACAGGTCAGTGTCATCCTGAGCCTATGCGAAGAATCTTATTTTTTGTTTTGCATCTGGTCCAGTCTTTCGAGGACCTTTTCCATCATTGACTGGTATTTTTGAAGTTTTTCTTTTTCTTCCTCAACAACACTTTCCGGTGCCTTGCTCAGGAATTTTTCATTGCTTAATTTGCCGTTAACCCTTTTCAGCTCATCTTCAAGCCTTGCTTTTTCTTTATTGAGCCTTTCGATTTCCTTTTCATAGTCGATCAAGTCAGCCAAGGGCAGGTATATTTCTGTTCCGTAGATAACGGAAGATGCCGTATCTTCACCTATCTCGGACTTATCCCCGACAATGGATACTTCAGTAATATTTGCCAGTGTTGAAAAATACTTGGCACCTGTTTCAATATACTGCTTTGTTTTCGAGCTTGAAGGAATAAATATTGCTCTTGCTTTTCTTGAAGGCAGTACGTTCATTTCCGCCCTTATGTTTCGGATGCTTCTAACCGCTTCCATTATAAATTCAAGGTTTTTTTCCGCTTCTTCAAAGATTTCTTCCTCCGAGCACAGGGGCCAGTCTGCTCTTACCAGCCTGGTTGAAGTATCCGGCAGGTATGACCAGATTTCTTCCGTTATGAAGGGCATGTAGGGGTGCAAGAGCTTGAGCACGTCTTTTAAGACCTTTATCAGAACAAACTTGGCAGTTTCCTTGTCATCACCATCAGGCCCGTATAGTCTGGGTTTAACAATTTCAATATACCAATCGCAGTACTCGCTCCATATAAAGTCATAAATCCTCTGGGCAGCCAAACCAAGTTCAAATTTTTCCAAATATTCGGTAACATCCCTGGCTGCCTTATTGGACCTTGAAATTATCCATTTATCTTCCGGCTTGTAGTTTTTCTCCGCTGTTTCTTTATCCGTCAATTTTTTGTCTATATTCATCAGGACAAATCTTGAAGCATTCCACAGCTTATTTGCAAAGTTACGGCTTGATTCCAGCCTGTCGAAATTAAAGCGGGTATCGTTTCCTGGAGTAATCCCCGTCATCAGCATGAAACGCAAGGCATCTGCTCCGTAGTTTTCGATTACCTCCAGGGGGTCTATGCCGTTGCCCAGGGACTTGCTCATTTTTCTTCCTTCGGCATCTCTCACCAGGCCATGAATGAAGGTATATCTGAAGGGTGTCTCGCCCATAACCTCCATAGCTGAAAATACCATCCTGATAACCCAGAAGAATATGATATCGTATCCGGTTACCAAGACATCCGTAGGATAAAAGTATTTTAAGTCTTCTGTTTCATGAGGCCATCCCAGGGTTGAAAAAGGCCAGAGTCCCGATGAAAACCATGTGTCCAGAACATCCTCGTCCTGGATTATGTTGGTGCTTCCGCACTTCCTGCATTTGTCCGGCGCATGTCTTTCAACCATCATTTCGCCGCAGTCCTGGCAGTAGTAGGCAGGAATCCTGTGTCCCCACCACAATTGCCTTGATATACACCAGTCTCTTATATTTTCAAGCCAATGGTTGTAAATCTTCGTGAAGCGGTCCGGTACCAGCTGCATTTCTTTATCTTCAACAACTTTCAGGGCAGGGCCTGCTAAAGGCTTCATCTTTACGAACCACTGGTCGGAGATTCGAGGCTCGATTATGTTGTGGCACCTGTAGCAGGTTCCTACATTGTGGTCGGTATCCTCTATCTTGCTCAGATATCCCTTTTCTTCAAGTTCCTTTACGAAGGCTTTCCTGCATTCAAAACGGTCCATTCCCTGGTATTTGCCGGCAACCTCGTTCATGGTTCCGTCTTCGTTCATGCAGCTTATCTGGTCCAAATTGTGACGAAGGCCTATTTCAAAGTCGTTGGGGTCATGGGATGGAGTTATTTTCAAGGCTCCCGTACCCTTTTCCATATCCGGATATTCATCCGCAATGATGGGGATTTCCCTTCCAACCAAGGGAACGATAACCTTTCTCCCTATTAAGTGTTTATATCTTTCATCATCAGGGTGAACAGCTATGGCAACGTCTCCAAAGATCGTTTCCGGCCTGGTGGTTGCAATTACGAAGTATTCATCATTATTGTCAACATAGGGATATTTTACATAATAATACTTGCCGGGAATATCTTCATGCTCAACTTCTATGTCCGAAAGGGTGGTCAAGCAGTCGGGACACCAGTTTATGATTCTTTTTCCCTTATAAATAAGTCCTTTTTCATAGAGCCTGATGAAGAACTCGGTAACGGCTTCATTGCATCCTTCATCCATGGTGAATCTCTCTCTTGACCAGTCACAGGAGTTGCCTAGTTTTTTAACCTGTTCAACTATCCTGCCCCCGAACTCTTCCTTCCACTTCCAGGCTCTTTTAAGGAATTCTTCCCTTCCTATTTCTTCCTTGGTCTTTCCTTCTTCTTTTTTGATTCTTTCAACCACTTTTACTTCGGTTGCGATGCTTGCATGGTCTGAGCCGGGAAGCCATAAGGCCTCGTAGCCCATCATTCTTTTCCACCGGATGAGTACATCCTGCAGGGTTTGGTCCAATGCATGACCCATGTGTAGCTGCCCCGTAATATTGGGGGGTGGCATCACAATGGTAAAAGGTTTCTTGTCCTTGTTGATTTCTGCCCTGAAGCAATCTTCATCCATCCAGATTTTATAAATTTTATCTTCAAATTCTTTTGGATTGTACTTGCTTGGTATGTTCGTCGACATAATATCATTCCTTTCTAAAAAATTTCGCTGACTTCTTTGCCAATTTACTAATAAAAAAGCGGGTTTTTCACATCAAAAGGACGAGAAAACCCGCGGTACCACCTAATTTCCATTACGGCTCTTTGATTATATAACGGTAAAACCCGTTTAATCCTACTCTTAGTTCGGATTAAATGCTCAAAAGCTACCTTCGGCACACATTGACCTATGAAACCTTTCATCCGGTGGATTTCACTCTCTGGAAGGTTTATGCGCTTACTCCTCTTTCTCATCGCAGCTGTTCAATTTACATATCATATTATTAAAAATAGATGTTCTTGTCAATAACTTTTTATTATTTTTAATGGAATTTTTAGGCTTGTTCGATTATAATAATATCAGTGATTATGACGGAGGGATTTATGAGTACCATAAAATTATTTTCAGACAGTACCTGTGATTTGCCCAAAGAAGAAACAGAGCGCATGGATGTCGGAATCGTACCGCTTATAGTGACCTTTGACGGAGATGTTTATTATGACGGTGTCGACATCACACCATCAGACTTGTTCAATATTGTCGGTGAAAGAAATATGCTGCCTAAAACGTCAGCCCCTTCACCTGTTGATTTTTATAAAGCTTTCAAACCCTATACGGATGAAGGCAAAACTATCATATACATAGGTCTTTCATCAAAGATATCAACAACCATACAAAATGCCCGGCTTGCCGCCGACCAACTCGGAAGGGATAAGGTATACGTGGTAGACTCATTGAACCTTTGCGGGGCAATCGGGGGTTTGGTAAGAAATGCTTATAATTTTATAAACGAAGGCATGTCAGCCCAGGAAACGGTAAAAAAAATAAATGAAATTATTCCTAATTATAAATTGTTTTTTACCATGGATCAACTGGATTACTTGCG
>DCDC01000039.1 GCA_002316225.1 Firmicutes bacterium UBA1065
TTCTTCCTGCTGAATTTTGTCTGCTAAATCAAAAATCTTAAATATATCGGTCTTTAAATAATCAGTTATCTTGATAAAATGTTTCATATAATTGCCCTCAAATGGTTTTGTTTTTTTCATTCAATTATATTTTTAATTCAATACATTTATGATTCACACAAAGAATCTTTAATTCTTCAACCATGTCATTCAACATCGTGACAGACCGGCTGATTCCTTCTGAAGAACTGCCTGACTTAATTATTTCCAGTAATTTTTCACTGCATCCTTCAGGCTTAATAGTAAAGCCTTCAATAAAATCAAGCGTTCTTTTTCGGCTTGGAAAATAGGTTTCATTAAGGGCAAACAGTGCCTGAAGAAAATGGTCAATTGCTATATCCAGTGCAAAATGATAAAACAAGACATCTTTTCTGGCTTTTGCCCGTTGCAAATCTTCGGTGTCTTCAAGTTCTTCCAAATGGTATTTAATTAGTGTTTTTCTTAATTTATCCGGATATAGGGATAATCTTTTTTTCAAGTTGTTCAAAAAATTGCTTTTATCCCAGAGAATTTTTATGTTTTTCAGCATGGCGCATCGCCCTGTCGGATAATAGTAATTATCAATTTTGTCCGGATATTGGCCATTCAGTATAGATTCTATATCAGCTAAGGTTTCGCTAACAGTAAAATACATTAACCAAGTCTCAACACCATTTATCAGAAGGAAATCTCCTGTCCCCCAATGTCCCCCTTCAAAGACGTTAAACCTGCTTTCTTGTATCCGATTACCCAACCCATTGATTATGGCTTGTCTTTTTTCAAGGACAGGTATCCGATCGCAGTATATAAAAATATCAATATCCCCTTCTCCCGTTTTGGGAATAGGGTTCTTGCCGCCGCTTATTCCGATTGATTGCACTTCACTTATTTGTGATACATTGCTTATTAATATATCAATGATTTTATTTGTATCATAAACCATGGTCTTATCCTCAGAATGTTTTAATAGGCGCCAGGCGCCTTTTATATTGTACCATATAAATTTAATATTGAGAAAAAAATTTCCCGATTTGTATCGGGAAATATGATTGATGTCATCCTTCGCTTTGCTCAGGATGACATAAAGGGGGATAGGGAAATCATCTTATAAGATGCGAGTAGACTTAATCTCTTCCTTAAGTTGAAGCCGCAGCTGTTCCATCTGTTTGCGCCACAAAACAAGATCCTTGGCTTTTGCTTTTTTGCCGCTAAGGATTGCAGCCTTGCAATTTTGGATTACAGGCAGCTCGGCTGCTGCTATTTTGTGACACGCTTCTACCAAATAATATAGTGTTTCCTCAGGAATTGTAAGAGCCCCATATTGATCACAAAATATTATATCCCCCGGATATATTTTCGTTTCAAATATATTGACGGGACAATCGAAATCAACCAGGCGGATATTGGCATGGGAAACCATTTTACAGCTTGCGTAAAATCCAAATCCCAAGGGTTTCACTTCCTCTATATCTCTGACACCGCCATTGGTCACAACGGCTACTGCACCTAAGGATCTATGAATATGGGCATTTACTTCTCCCCAAAATGAACCTATAGGTTCTTCATCCAAGTCCTCAATCACTGAAATAACCGGCCCTTGCACCTTTTCAATAGAAGAATAATAGGCTTCAAAATCGGTAACAAAGCCTTTTGGGGCGGGATCTCTTGCCATTATTTTTCCGGTACACGCATACCCTATGAATGGCCTTCCGTATCCAAGTATTTCCTTGACTCGGGGTGAAATAATCCCTTGTGATTTTTCCCTGACATCAAAACTTTCAATAGCATTACTAACAGTAGGGCTGTCAAAATTTCTAAGCAATTCAAATATTCTTAATTTTTCATCCGCATCTAAGTTTTTTCTTACAGCCACTTTAACCTCCTGTTTTATCCCATGAAATAACAATGCTGCCGCTTAATCGATTATTTCATGTTTCAACAAATCTTTTAGTTTAATCTCTCTTCCTTCCTTGATGGACTGGACTGCACCGGCTCCCACAAGAACCGAATCTACGGCATCTTTCATTCCGGCCATCTGGTTTAATTTATCTTCTACATCGCCAATAAACAACATTCTCCTAAGCAATTCATCGCCTCCATTGTGACCAATGAGGGTATAATTTGCAATACCTGCGTCATTTGTGAGTTTAATTTCACCTTTTGTTACGCAATATTCATCCATGGTACTATCACTGTGATATACACGAATATATTGATTAGGATCCTTTGAGTGTACGCCCGTTCTGAATTCTTCCGCTTCCAGCCTGCCTTTTGTGCCTGTTATGGATATTTTCCAGCCTTCATAAGGGGAATAAACACACAGGGTCATGGCCATTTGTGCGCCTTTACTGTATTTAACATTTAGAGACATTGTATCCCAGATATCAATTGATTCGTGAAATACGCATTTATCTCTTATATATCCTGTATCTGCTTCGGTCTTGTGGTATAAATCACTTGAAAATTCATCCTTGGTTATATCCCAATAGAATTCACAGCTGTCCTTGTATTTGCAGGTGAGGCAACGCTCGCCCCTTTTTGCCCGCTTGGGTCCGAAAACCTGCATTGAAGCCATAGCATTTACTGATATGGGTTTCTGGTCCAACCACCAGCTGACAAGATCATAATAGTGGGTTCCCTTGGTAATCAATAAGCTGCCTGATTTGTCAATTTGGCCGTGCCATCTTCTGAAATAACTTGAGCCATGGACATAATCGTTAAAATATTCAAGGTTGACAAACAGAGGTTCCCCAATTTCGCCCATATTAATAAGCTCTTTTATTTTTTGGTTGTAGGGTATAAATCGAAAATTAAATGTAATGACAAGGTTTCTTCCCGTGCGATTTTTAGCCTCTATTATTGCATTGGTTTTTTCAGCATTGATTGTTAATGGCTTTTCCGTTATTACATCGCATCCTAATTCCATGGCTTTTATTATATAAACATCGTGCAGGCTATCGACTGTCGTAACAATTACCACATCCGGATTTGTTTCCTTAACCATGGCTTCAAAATCGCTGTATACAGGAAAATCGGCGCCGCCTGAACGCTCTACAATTTTCTTTGCTGATTCCGGATGTCTTGAGAATAAAGCAACGATTTCACCAAACTCCGGATTTGCTACCATTGGTTGAATGAACATGTTTAGTGCGCGTGAACTCGCACCGGCTATTGCATATTTTTTTCTCATACTCACTTTCCTTTCCGTGTGTATAGTGGCTATCAGTCCTTAAGCAGCCTTTCACACATTTCTTTATTTTTTCGATATTCTCTATAATCAGACATTTGGCATTCCAAGCTGATGCTTCCCTTATATTTTGCCTTTCGTAAAGCTAAGATAAATCTTTTTAAATCCTCGGACGGATTGTTCCCGGGAGCCCGGCGGTCTGATTCCGAAAGGTGGACATGCCATATATAAGACGCGTATTTAGCAATTTCTTCAGGGGTTTTTTTATAATACATTAAATTATAGGAATCCGCCACAATTCCGACATAAGGGCTGTCACACATTTTGCAAATCTTGGCTGCATGTTCGATTGTATTCAGATAGTTGCATAATTCAGGATGCAGAGGTTCGATTAGAACCTTCATTCTGCTTTTTTCAAGTTTTGGCAACAATACATCAACAATTAATTTCTGCATGCAATAATCGCCAAAAGAACTGCTTGCTCCATCAGGCAGCCTTCGGGCATAGCCGCTTCCAAAAACTATCCCTTTGCAACCAATTTTTTCAAGCCTGGGTATTAAACCATCTAAGTAGTTTTCAATTTTTTTTGTATCGCTGTCATGACCTATGACGCTTAAATCTTTAGGGAAAATATTTGTAACATAATCACAATTTAATTTGTTAATTTGTAATTCGTCTTTTAATTTTTCAAATATTTCCTCAGGTATTTGGCTGATTGTCATTGCAGGCAGTTCGACAAAATCAAACACACTTGTCAATTCTTCGAAATCTTCCAGGTGCAAGGCATAGGTTTCTTTTTTCAAAAAGTTTGTGCATACGCCGATTCTCATTAATTACCCCCCAAGAGCCGGATTATAATATGATATCATCTTCTTCACAATCTATATCCTGGATAATCACTTCGCCAACCACACGTTTTACAGGCTTCATTTGTAAACTTTCCGGTTTTTTCCTGACAAGTGCTATTATTAGAACAATCAATCCTACTAGAAGACCGGTAAGAGTTGTTGTAAACTCAGGCAAAACTATCAGGCTACCGCCCAATGCAGCTATCAGGAGTAAAATTTTTGAACCCTTCCTGTATTTTTTAGCATCCTCCGCCAGGTTTTCTTCTTCTTTTGATGTTAAATTGGCTGCTAAAACAACTCCCATTCCGACAACATAACCCAATATACTTGATATGTTTTCCGGTATAATAATGGCTGCACCTGATATTACCAATAATGCCCGCAATATTTTACTTTTAATGGTAACTCCTGCATAATGTTCAAGCCCTGCTGCCAGGAAAAATGTACCTAAAAACAAGTAGACAGTAGCTTGAATGATTTCAGGCATTGAGCCTTCCAGAAGTAAGGCAGGGTTATATACAAAGCTATATGCAGCCAGGAAGGCAACTAAAGACCAGCGCAATGCCATCCAACCGGTCTTCCACGGGTTCCCCCCTGCAATGCTTGCGGCTGTGAAAGAAGCGAGGCAGACAGGAGGCGTTACCTGGGCAAAAATACCGAAATAGAACACAAACATATTGGCTGCAAGCCTGCTGACTCCTAATTCTATCAAGGATGGACAAAATAGTATTGAGGCAAGCAAATATGCTGCCACGGTAGGCAGGGCCATACCAAAGAGAATACAGCCAAGCATTGCTATAAACAAGGCAAAGAACAGGTTTTGACCACCGAACCTTACCATTAAATTTGCAATCTTATTTGCAAGCCCTGAATTTATTACACAGGCAATTATTATGCCCGCCGTTCCCGTAGGAATGGCTATACCGGCTGATTGCTTGCAACCCCGGATAATAGCCTCAAATACCTTTGACACTGGTACTTTTGTTTTACCGAAAAAATTAATGATTACAATTGCCAGCGATGAAATAACTGCTGATCTCATCAATGAATATCCAGCTATTATCATATAAATCAGTACAATTGCCGGAGTTAACAAATACAAGCGGGGTAATATGGGTGAAATGTTGAACCCTTCAGACATAATCCCCTGCTTTGTCTGGCGGGATATGAAATC
The DNA here is from genome assembly GCA_002316225.1 of Firmicutes bacterium UBA1065. GTDB lineage: Bacteria > Bacillota > Clostridia > Tissierellales > Sedimentibacteraceae > Sedimentibacter. Next base: position 5,228 of record DCDC01000039.1, read on the forward strand.
CACAACAAAGAATACAGCCAGGTAATATGCTATAGCAGGAATGGCAGCGGCACCGCATATGCGTTTATATTCAATGCCTAGCATTTCGGCCATGACAAAGGCACCAATCCCCATAACCGGCGGCATGATCTGGCCTCCCGTAGAAGCAACTGCCTCAATTGCCCCGGCCTGTTCAGGTGTATATCCTGTCTTCTTCATCATAGGAATAGTCATGCAACCTGTTGTTGATACATTTGCAACGGCAGCACCTGAAATCAATCCCATCAATCCCGAAGAAACCACCGCGGCTTTTGCAGGGCCTCCCGTTCCTTTACCAAAATTCAAACCGATTTCAATCAACAGTTGTCCACCCCCGCAAGCGGCAAACAGTGATCCGAAAACCATAAAATAGAACAGATATGAATGGGATGTGGTCAAGGGTGTTCCAAAAATCCCCGTTGTTGTCATGGTCATCATTTCTACGAATTTCTTTAGGGTGGTTCCTGAATGTCTTAAACCACTGGCTCTTGGCATATATTTTCCCAGCCATAAATAAGCCACGCACAGGAGTATGAAGAGGACAAAACCCTTTCCCAATGTTCTGCGGGCTGCTTCCAGAAGAACTATCATTACCATAAAAGAAACAATCATGTCCAACCTTGTTACACTTGCAAGATATGGTATCCTTGTACCAAGTCTTGTACCTTGAGTAATGAAATATATTAATATGAATACAATGGCTATATAAGCAAGATAATCTATAAACTTCAATACTTTAAGTTTAGGATTGTTTTTATCGATTGGGTTGTACAGATATACCAATGCCAGAGCAAAACATAAATGAATCGGAACCCCGATTATATATGGAACCGTGCCTTTTATGACTATAAAAATTTGGAATGCGAAGAAACATACGCTGATAAATATGATGACGTATTTTTTAATATCTGTCCCTTTTATGGTGTTAAAAGTACCCATAATAATCTCCTTTTATCTATTGACAATACTTATAGCAATAAATCTCCGTACTTGTTAAAGCTGGTATTCAATTGGTGTATTCAAATAAGAATACACCAATTGAATGTTTTAAACATAATCCTTACTTAATATATCCCATTTCCTTATAATATCTCAATGCTCCCGGATGGAGAATATCAGTCAAAATTTCCCAGCCTTTTTCAGGTTGGAATTCTTCCAAAGCTGCTGATGCAGCAACTAATTTATCCTTATTTTCACAAACTGTTTTTGTAATTAAATATGCCAGATCTTCATCAAGGTCAGACCTTACTATAAGACAATTTGGCGCACCCACAGTAAGGATATCTTCGTCATGGCCTATAAACTTTGATGTTCCGGCTTTCCAAATGCCTTTTGTCCAGCCTTTTTTCGCCAAAGCATCGGCAGTTTCTTCAGCCATACCTATAACTTTACATTCTGTGTTTGTAGTTAATTGAACCGTAGCAGCCTGGCCATTGGGTAAATGGTCAATAGTTATATCTGCCAATCCGTCCTGGAATGCAGTCCCTATATTAGCTGCAGTATCCCTTGTTACGGTACATCCCCAAGAAAGCAGGTCCTCTTCAGTAACATTTAAGGCTTCAAGCACTTGTGTAAATGCATCCTCTCCAAGATTTCCTTTTTGTTTGATATAGAAGTTTGCCGGAACCTTGTTTTTAACCAAATCTTCCATTGATGTGCAGTTTGTCTTATTGATAAATGCTTTGCTGAACAAAATTGTAACATGAGGCATATCCAAACCATTAACTAAACTTGATACTCCTCCTGTCACCTTACCCAAACCCATAACTCCATCTTCATTTTCCATGGACCATCTAGCCGATATACCATTCATTACAACAAGATCCGTGTCACCATTGATTACGCTGTATTGAGCCGTCAATCCTCCCGGTGATGTCTCCGGAACATCAATAGTAGACCCCGGCGGTAATACATCTAACAACATGTTTGCAATTGTCGTTGAGTAAGTATAAATTGCCGTTGTAGATGCCATTGAAATAAACATAAGGTCTACAGGCTCCTCAACCTTGCCCGGCTTTTTTTCCTCAGGTTTGGTTTCAGGTTCTTCCTGGGCAGGCTTGTTTGTTTCAGGAACATCATTGTTGCTGCTGCTGCATCCAACAAGACCGAATACCAGTAAAACCACAAGTAAACTTGCTATTACCTTTTTCATGTTTTAATTCCTCCTACATTTTTTGTTTTGTGCCATTATAACTGCATAATCTATTGCATTAACAAGGCTCGCCTCATTGGCGACTCCCTGGCCTGCATGCCCAAATCCTGTACCATGATCAACTGATGTTCGAATGATGGGAAGACCAAGTGTTATATTTACTCCTTCCACTGCATCCCATTTTCCATTTTGACTGTTGTAATTAAAACCGATTACCTTAATTGGAATGTGGCCTTGATCATGATACATGCATACAACAACATCATACCAACCTCCCCGGGCTTTTGAAAAAATAGTATCCGGGGGTACCGGGCCTTCTGCCTTTATTCCTTCAAGCCATGTGGTATTTATTGCAGGTATAATTTCTTCTATTTCTTCGGTGCCAAACAATCCATTTTCACCTGCATGGGGATTAAGACCGGCTACTCCTATGCGGGGTTCATTTATTCCCAAATCCTTGCATCCCTGGTAGGCAATCCGAATAACATCAGCTACCCTTTCCTTACGAACCATATCACAAGCTTTTCGCAATGAAACATGGGTAGATACATGCACTACCCTAAGATTTTGATAAGCCAGCATCATGGTGTATTTTTTTGTTCCGGTGTATTCGGCAAAAATCTCAGTATGTCCGTTATAGTGAAAGCCTGCCAGGTTTATGGCCTCTTTGTTCAAGGCATTGGTTACAGTGGCATCAATTTCTTTTTTTAAGGCAAGATCAATAACTTTCACTACGCTTTGAAAGGCAGCGTTGCCACACATGGCCGACACTTTTCCAAATTCAAACCGGTTGAAATCGATTAAGTCCATATGAAATACATTAATTGTACCAGGGGCGAAATTTGCTTCCGAAATGCTTGAAATCGGATTAATCTTCACTTCCGGATGCCCCACTATTGCTGCTGCCCGTTCGATAACCCTTGCATCACCGATTACCACAGGATAACATTTTTGTTCCATATCAGGTTTAGTTAATGCTTTCACGCACAATTCGGGGCCGTTTCCGGACCCATCTCCCATTGTGATGCCAATAATCGGTTTTTTGTTACCCATTTTAGCTCATACCTCTTTTTTTGTTTTCTTCTAACACCTGTTTGATTCTATTGATGCCTTCCTCTGAAATTCCGGTGAATGGCTTTCTGCATTCGCCAACATCATATCCTGACAGCCTGACGGCTTTCTTTACAATTGTATTTGGATTGCCGTATTTGAAGCATTCCCTGAAAGATGCTATGGATTCCTGTGCTGCCCTGGCTTCCTCAAGCTTTCCTTGTATGAAGAGTTCATATATGGAAGATAAGACCTTGGGGTATACGTTTGAACATCCTGCAACAGCACCTGCGCCGCCTGCCATAAGTGTGGGAAGAATCAGCGAATCATTTCCCGAAAGTACATAGAATTCCTTGTTTGAAAGACTTCGTGTCTGCTTGTAATAAGCAAGCAAATTGTTAAAGTCTCCAGATGAATCTTTAACTCCCACAATATTAGGTGCATCTTTAGCTAAACGGGTTACTGTTTCCGGCAATAAGGAATTTCCGGTACGCATTGGTATATTATATAGTATTATTGGTATGTCAGGAACCGCAAAAGCTACATCCATATAATGCTTATAAAGTTCTTCCTGGGAAGCTTTTGCAAAATATGGCGTAATTATCGATAAAGCATCGACACCTTTCTTTATTGCCATTTTACTTAAACGAATAGTATCCCGGGTTGAAATACACCCGGTACCGGCAAACACCGGAACCCTTCCATTCACCTGCTCAACAACTACTTCCAGTATGCGTTCCTTTTCCTCATCCCTTAAACAGAATCCTTCCCCATTTGTTCCAAGGGGAAAAATTCCGTGTATGCCGTTGGCTATAAGTCTTTCAACCTGTCTTCTTAGCTCCTCTTCATTAATGCTTTCATCCGGCTTCATTGGTGTAATTATGGGTGTAATTATTCCATGAATTTTCATTTCAACCATTTCAATCTCCTTATAGTACCTGCAAATACATGGAACGGGCATCTGCTTCCGTTATTTCACGCATGTTATTAACCAATAATCTTTTTACTTCCATTCCGCCTTTTACCAATTCATCAACATCATCTTCATTTATTCCAAATGATTTCAGGCTCTGAGGAATGTCCAGATTTTTAATAATTCTTTCAATATAGTCCAGGACCAGGGCTGATTTTTCCTCATCATTTTCAATATTCCCAAAGGGCCATAAGCGGTTATATGCATTAGCCAATAGAGGACGTATATAAGGTTCATTAAAACGCAATACCGGCATCAACATAATAGCATTGGAAATTCCATGAGGAATATGGTATTTACCGCCTAAGGGATAACTCAGGGCATGCACACCGGTGGTACCTGAAGTAGTAATTGCAATACCGCCATAAAAACTTGCCAATAACATGTTCGATTTTGCATTCATATCGCCGTCGCAGGCTGCTTCAATGTTTTTTATTATAAGTTCAAGAGCGCCAAAAGAATATAAATCACTAAAGGGGTTGGCTTTTTTTGAGGTATAGCACTCAATTGCGTGTGCCAAGGCATCAATACCGGTTGAGGCAGCGATAGATCTTGGCAGATTTCTTATCATTTCAGCATCAAGTATTACATAATCAGCAATCATTTCATTGCTTACAATACCAACCTTAAGAGACTTTTCAGGTACCGTTACGATTGCATTTGGTGTTGCCTCTGCTCCGGTTCCGGCAGTTGTAGGTATCATCAAGGTCCTGACTGTTTTTTTTGCCAAATCAGGTGTTTCCAGCAAGTCTTTGACCGTATATCTGTCAGTCTTTAAAACAGACACTAGTTTTGCCACATCTATTACGCTGCCGCCTCCGACAGCTATAATAAAATCAGCTTCTGATGAATTAAATCTGTCGACAACTTCCTGTGCCTGCAGGTAGGTAGGCTCAACAGGCAAATCTTCAAACAAAGTAAAGGGAATATTTTTCTCGCTTAGAATATCTGTAATGGGGTTTATTAAACCTGATTCGTAAACACTCTTATAAGTAAATATGGCAACATGCTTTACATCCTCAACAATCTCCCGGACATTATTTATGGCATTTTGCCCCCCATATACTGTTTTTGGCATAACCAGTTTATATTGTTCCAACATTGTTCCACCTCCGTAAATAATTTTAAAATATTTTCTGAAACTCCATGTTACGTCTTATTTAAATGATTTATAACCTCCAAAAGAGCCGAGGAGGATCCAAAGCCTCCTGCTTTGGTCACTATTCTGATATTATGGGCCTTGCCTCCATACATTAAGCCCAAGGGTATACCGGCAAGTACCTCTTCCTGTAAATCAATCCCTTCCGCATCTAAGGCACTAAGCACATGAAGGGCGGTATCACCTCCAGTAATAAGCAAACTTTCTGCTATATCCTTATCGACTAACCCTTTTACAATATCACCAATGGCTATTGCCACTTCCCTGCCATTTTTCTTTATTAACAAATCATTTTTCCCTTGGCTATCAAAAAGGGTATCAACAGCTATTATCAAGGGACCGGATATTTCTTCCCGGGAATTATAAAATTTCATGGCATCACTGATGATTTTTTCTGTTTCTTCGGATAGTTTGCCCTTTATTATCCTCTTTGTATCAATTATTAGCAGGGCAGAGTCTGTATTGCTCAACACCTTATCTATCTGCAACCTGGTAATATGGTTATATGTCCCTGCAACAATCAACATAATCTTATTTTTCTTTTTAAGTCCGAGCACCTTAGGCAAATACGCGGCAAATCCCGCGGTTCCTGAAAAAATAGTGTTGGAAGGCAGGTTTTGGCATGCAAGAGCAATTATATTTAAATCTTCATTTGTTGCTGCATCAATGATTATTACTTGAAAACCTTCCTTTTTAAGTTTTTCAATATGAGAATAAATGGCATCGCTCCCTTTATGAACCGTATCCAGGTCTATATGAGCAACCCTTCTTTTCATCTCATTTTGCAGCAGGGAGGGCACATAACACAAATTATGCTGCCTATCTTTATCTTCATTATCTTTTATTGCATCATCACAAGGTAATGATATTTTTAGATTGCCATTTACCATGCAACGGCCATTGTCCGGATAGGATGGAACCAATATGGTAAGGTCTGAATCAAATGCATCAATAACCGCTTCCAATTCCGAACCAAGGTTTCCCCTGAATGTAGAGTCAATCTTTTTATATACGCTTTTAAATCCGGCTCTTTTTAGCGTACAAGAAATATCATATACTTTTCTGTAGGCATTGTAATATTTCAATGGTCTTGTATTGGAGTTAATCGCAAGGACCTCGTTACTTTCCAAGAACTGTTCAAGTTTGTCCGCATCAACTATTACCTTTGTCTTGAATCCATGTTTTCGAAACTGTATACCGGTATCACTTGCGCCTGTGAGATCATCTGCTATTATCGCTATAGAATGCATTTATTAACTCCTTTCAGCTATGTCTTTGAAGATTTTGTTTCGAACTAAACCGTTATAGTTTTTAATACATCTAACAATTTATAATAAATGAAACCTGCAGTGCCTGACATTACAGTATGATATGGGCTGATGTATTGTCATATTAAAATGTTTTCTGTTGCCTATAAATAAGCAAAATGCATGCCATAATTAAACAAAAAAGCAATTGCCCATAAAAACAAGCAATTGCACTAAAAAAAAGAATTCGTTCACTTATATGACCTTTATCCCGAAACAAATTAAAGATTTCTTTTTCAATATGAAATTAAACGAATTCTTTACAAGTGTTATTATTGCTACTAACAATCAATAATACAAATATTTTTTCATAATGAAACAAATTTCAATCTGACATATCCCATTTTTTAAGTCTTCGCCATAAGGTGCTTTTGCTGATACCAAGTAAATTACAAGCTTCATCTTTATCTTGGTTTGTAAGGTTTAAGGTAGTAGTAATTATTTCTCTTTCCATGTCCTCTAAGGTACCTTTTAATTCTATAGTCTTGTCCTTAAAAATTTTATTGCTCAATATCTTTTGGTATTCCATCCTTTTTAATTCATCAATATCCTCTATATGGACTTCTCTGCCTTCTTTCGATACAACAAGCCTCTCAAGAATATTTTCCAGTTCCCTTACATTGCCGGGCCAATCGTATGAGCTAAACATATTGAGTATCTTGTCACTAAAAATTGGTCGTGGTTTGTCGGATCTTTTACATATTTTCGCAAGAAGTTCATCTATCAGAAGTGGAATATCATCCAGCCTTTCACGCAAGGGAGGTAATGATAACCTGAGCACATTCAACCTATAATACAAGTCAGGCCGAAACAGGCCTTTGGATACAGATTCTTCCAAATTGCGATGGGTTGCAGCTATAATGCGGACATTAACCGGTACTACCGTATCACCGCCAACCCTGATAATGGCCTTTTCCTGAAGAACACGCAATAAACGGGCCTGCAATTTAATTGAAAGTTCACCAATCTCATCAAGGAATAATGTACCTTCATGTGCCAATTCAAATAGTCCTTTCTTGCCGCCGCGTCTTGCGCCGGTAAAAGCACCTTCCTCATACCCAAACAATTCACTTTCCAGTAGATTCTCCGGTACTGAAGCGCAATTAACCGCAACAAACAAACCATTCCTTCGATTGCTTTCATTATGTATGCTTTGAGCAAACATTTCTTTTCCTGTACCTGTCTCTCCCGTAATCACTACAGTTGCATCGGCCTTAGCAAATTGCCTTGCTTGCTTGATTACTTTTTTCATAGCAGGACTATCCGTTATAATATTTTCAAAAGTATATTGGGCAACATGTCCTTTTAAATAGAGCTCCCTTCTCACTCTTGTTTCTACGGCTTCAAAGTGGCTTGCATCTTGAAATGTTATTACTGCTCCTTCAATTACATTTTTGATTTTCAGAGGTATTAAATTATGAACCAACATCCTGTTTCCAATCCTATGAGGTTCCCCCAGGAGGGGTTTGCCGTTTTCCTGAACTCTCCTCAAGGCGATGCTCGGCAATACATGATCAGCTGCTTGCCCAATCATTGACGCTTTATCCTTGTTCAGGATTTTTTCCGCGGCAGGATTTACTAGGGAAACAATACCTTCTGAGTCAGTTGCTATGATTCCCTCGTATGTGAAGTCCAATATTGCTTTTAACTGTTCGGCTCTTGTCTTTTCTTTTCTCCTGACTGATGCCAGTTCTTTTGCTTCTCTCAATGCAATGCTTACGGATTCTTTTCCGGAATACACAAGAATTGATTTCAATCCCTGTTTTTTACTATAGCGTACGGAAACCGCGTCACCGACTATTACCTGTATATTATCTTTTTTTGCTTTTTCGATAACATTCAATACTTCAGATTCGTCATTTATTTCAAGTTCTTTAATATCGACATCTAAAATCTCACCCAAGCCTTCACTGCCGTAAATCACATTTTTGAAACCAACTATACCGATAGAATTCCCGAACTTTTTTGCACTTGCAACAGCCCTTATTATGTCATAGGGACTGACTATTATTTCTATAACGGGTTCGCCCACTTTTTCCATAATAGCCGTAGCAGTACCGCCTCTGCTTATAATGATTTCGGTACCGCTTTTAACAAATTTCTTTGCTAATTTTACCCCTTCTTCCAAATCACCTACGGCTATATCGGCTTGTATATCCAGTTCATCACATACCTGTTTTGCTATTTCCGCCAATTCGGGATAGGGTGCAATTATTGCTATTTCTGATGACATCATATCACCTCCCCTTGTTTTATTTCATAAATCATTCTTTTTTACATGCATACATTTACAAAATAAAGAACTATCTTGTCTGATGTTATTTTATGCTTTTTTAATCGGGTGCCTGATGACTGTCTTCAGTTTGTCAGGTTCGCATTTTCTGGGGTCGCTTAAATATATTTCATGGTGGAAACTGGTGTCCGTAATATCAATAAGGTATCCATTTTCCCTTGCATATTCTTCCATGAGTTTCACTGTTTTGGGTTCATCATCATAGGGCCCGATATGCATGCATTGAACGCATAATCCTTCTTCATATTCGAGGTATTCTACTTTTGAAAAATCCATTTTTTTCTTTCTTGTAGCTTCGCTTATTGCCCACTCAAAATCTTTTTCCTTTACAAAATCAGGCAGCCTGATTAAAGAAATGAAGTTAAGCTCATCTTTTCTCGAATAGTCCATACCTTTTATTCCGTCAATCCACCAGAAACCTTCCAAGGGAGGAACTATGTAATCGAAATACCCGTCAATCTTGTAATCCCCTTTGTAGCTCATCTTTATGGTATAGGCTACGGCATACAAGAGTTCTACCGATTTACTGTATTCCCCGTTTTCTTCGTTTGGATTTCCTTTTCCCCTTACTGCAATGTAATTCATTTTTGGTACATCCACTATGCCGGGTTTGTCTTTGGGCATATAGAATTCCTTGTATTCTTTCTTGTAATCAAAAGCCATAATTGCTCCTTTCGTATATATTTATAATTCTCTTGACTTTCTATGTCATCCTGAGCGCATCGAAGGATCTCATAGGATTCTTTGGGCTGAAGCCCTCAGAATGACACTGATTATATTGTCATCCTGAGCGCAGCGAAGGATCTCATAGGATTCTTCGGGCTAAAGCCCTCAGAATGACACTAATTATATTGTCATCCTGAGCACAGCGAAGGATCCCATTAGATTTTCGGGCTGAAGCTCTCAGAATGACACTGATTTTATTGTCATCCTGAGCACAGCGAAGGATCCCATTAATTATTTCGCAAGCAGTATCAAACCCAGGACACATACTCCAATCCCTAATATTTGTCGGAAACTGAGTACTTCCTTGTATATGAGAAAACCAATGATTAACAAGACACATGTCAAACTTATACTTGTAAACAGGTTTGCTGTGCTTATCTTCCATCCGACACGATAAATCCACAGGTAGCCGAACTCTAAACCAACAATTGAAATCCCCAAAACAATGGCAGTCCAATTTGTTTTTGATAATTCCTGCAAAAAATTCTTGTTTTCGCCGGTAATAAAATACATGATTACCGAACAAATCATAGCTGCCAGGTAAGTGATTGAAAGGGAAGCAAAAGTATTAATCTCTGTCGGTGTTGATTTTGCGCTGATGTTATAAATCGTATTAGCCACAACAACTACCAAAACCGGCCACAGCATATTCCACATGGTTATAAACCTCCGATAAAAAGTATGTGCGTTAATAGTTGGCCTTATGATTCTATTTTTATTAAATATCCACCCAGCAGGGCTGCTGTGTCCGGGCTGCAGGTTGTAAATATTACCTGGTGCTTGCCTGCAAATTGATTGATGAGTTTGGCGGCAATGGCTTTTCTGTTTGGATCAAGGTCCACCAGGCAGTCATCCAGTATAAGAAATCCCTTGTTGTCCCCCAATATATATTCTGCAATGGCCAGTCTTAAGGCCAGGGCCACACAGTCATAGGTTCCAGAAGACAACAGACTTAAGGGCATTTCTACTTCATTTTCATTTTTGAGCCTTAAATTGAAATCATCATCAATATCCGTTGCCTTGTAGCTGCCGTCCGTCAGTGAATTCAAGTAGTTTGAAAAGGCGTTTATTACCGGAACAAAAGATTTTTCGTCCATTTTCTCCTTGATTCTTTCAAAGTTTTCCCGGATTTTCAAAAGTCTTTTCCCTTTTTCCAGCCTTTTTTCAAACAAACTTTCCGCTTCTTTCAATGACTCCGCCAGTTCTTCATAGGTTGATTCGGGCAATTCCTTTTCAAGGAGATAATATTCATCTTTTTGGCTCGCCAAAGCATTTATCAGCCGGCCGTGCCTGTCTCTTATCTCAGCCAAGGTTCTTCTGAATTCATCCGGAGACTTATATTCCGATGGAAGGTCAGACAGCTTTTCTATGTTTCTTTTAATCTCCTTTTGTTTTAATTTAATTTCTATTGTTTTATCCAGTAACCCGTCAATATCCTTATATTCTTGAACCCATTTGCTTATATTGGATTCCAGCAATTTCTTTTCTGAAATAAGGTCAATTTTTTCTCCATTCACTTTAGTCATTTCGGACTCAATGACTGCAGTGCTTCTAACCTGTGACAAGTCACCGTATTCTTTAATCTTATCTACTAATTCCTGGTAGGTCAGGTCTCCTAGATAATGGTTTTTCTGCATGGTGAAGGATTCCATCGTCTTATTGAGCCCGTCAAGTTTTTCCTTGTTCAGCTTTGCTTCTTCAAGGCTTTTTACTTCCAGGGCTTTAAGAAGGTCCTCATAGTTTTTCTTGTAATTTTCATATTCAATCCTTATTTTGTTAAAATCAATGTTTCCTGTTTTAATTTCTATGTCTATTAAGTTCTCAGACTCAAACTTCATAAAGCCGTTAGCGCTGAAGCTGTCTCCTGCCTTAACTTCTGCCGGCTCTTCCAGGTCCTTTGTAACAGTAAGCTTTTTGCCTTCAGGAAAATAATTAAGCCTTGCCATGATTACTCCTGCCTTCATCATGGCTTCCGCCCTGTTCATGCCGTTATAGTTTGTTTCAAGGGCTTTTATGTCTTCCTTTGTAACTGTTTTTATTCCGGATATCCTGCTGTTAAGTTCCTTTATTTTGCCTTCTATCTCATCAACTTTGGCCAAAATTTTTTCAAGCTTAATTTTTTCTTCCGCCTTTTTTGATAATTCCCTTTCTTCAGCTAATTTCTTATATCTTTCATCCAGTTTTTTAAGGTCAGTTGTAAGCTGTTTTAATCTTTCTTCGCACTTGGGCCATTCCTTGCTTATTTCCAGGAGACCTCCAATTTCCTTGTTAAGCTGCTCGATTTGAGGCTCAAGAATAGACCTTTGGATCACATCATCTTCTATTGCCTCCATGGCTTCTTTCTTGGTTTTTAATTCCTCGATTTTTTCTTCGGTTTTTTTTATCTCCCGGCAGATTTCATTGAATTTTCTTTCTGCTTCTTCCGCCATGGCCATTTCCAATTTTATTCTTTCCTTGGCATAATAGCTTTCCACAACTTTGCCGAAACCAACCTTATAGGGATTATTTATGCCCTTGTTATTTTCCGGGTAGTTTTTCTCCACATCCCATCTCTTTAACAAGTCCTCGATCTCATCCTGTATTTTTTGTTCCAATTTCTCAAGGGAAACCCCGTCAAGTTCCATAATGGTGCTTCTTAAAAAGGAACTTATTTCTCCGGTGGCTTCCTTGTTCTGAACTATCCTGTCGATAGCCTGCTTGAGGTAGTATTGCTTCAGGAAGAAAACGCTGCTGTAGGTTCCTTCCCCGTATACATACACGTCTCTTAGGACTTCTCTGATACTGCCGTCGTTTTTTATAACGATATTGTCGGGCATGGTCAATTTGGAGGATGCCTCTGTCCCCCATTCCTTGCTTAAGGTATAGATTTTTCCCTTGTGCTCTATTTCTATTTCTCCGTCTATGCTGTCTCCTATAGGATAAGGCATGAATTTGGCGTGAAAATCCCTGTCCTCGGCTGTTTTCCTGCCGATTTTGCTGGGTTTGAAGAGGACCGAATGAATTCCTTCAACCAAGGTGGTTTTTCCCGATTCGTTTGAGCCAAGAATTACATTAAGACCGTCCTTAAACTCCACGCTTACATTCTTAATGCCAGCAAATCTTCCGGTGGTATATTTTTTAATTATCATTTCTTACCTCCATGATCAGCTCGTAAGCAAGTTGCAGGGTGTCTTCGTCATCCGAAAGGGACAGCAAAAGCTCCTGGGGAAATGATCCATCTGAAAATTCCTTGTGGATTTTTTCGGTGGTTATCTTTATTTTAAAATCCGAGTCCTCGACCATTAAATAAATTATATTATCCTCGATTGAGCGGTAAATTTCCTGCCTGTAATCATAAACATCTTCATCAACCCTGCCTTTTAAGCTTATCCGGGCTATGGTCTTTTCCGGTTCATCCTTCTTTATTTCCTCAAGGATTGCTTCCAAGCCGTATTTATCATCGATCGTATAGACCTTGTCCATAAATTTGTATGTGCCTGTTTGTATTAGCTTAGCATTTGTTTTCTTGCCGTCATCGACAGTAATAAGCCAGGCTTGTCCCTTGTGCCTGCAATCCAGGCCGTCAGGCTCGGGAGTTCCGGGGTTAAATATCCTTTCATTGTTTATGGGTGATTTGGAAGGATATATGATATGGGTGTGGCCCAGGAGCCACAGGTCCATGGGAAGACTTTGCAGCTCATTTACCGACATGTTGTAGTAGGTCTTGTCCGGGTCCGGAGACAAGCCTTCTAAAGCCCCGTGGGCAATTCCTATATTTATATAATTTTCATCTATTTTTTCATCTTTAATCCACTGTAGGTTATTGGTGCTTGAATGCTTTGAATGGCAGGGGGCGGGATAGACATTGACGTTAAGGCCGTAATCTTCCAGAGAATAGGTACGCTCTTGGTTTATGAAAACAATCTTGTCGGAGGCTGTTTTCATGAAGTTGTCCCATAAGTCAATCATACCGTTATCGTAATCATGGTTGCCGGGCATTAGCAAAACGCATTCCCCCTGAAAATTATTCAATGCATTTATGGCTCGATTCATTGTTTTCTTATCTATTCCGGTAATCTTGTCAAACAAGTCTCCTGCAACGACAAACAAATTGCACTTTTCCTGGTTGGCAAGCTCTATCATCTTTCCCAAAACATCGGCTCTTGCTTCCTGCAGGTAGCCTTTTACGGGCTCCGGGTAATTGCTGAACTTCATTCCTATATGTACATCTGCCGTATGAAAAATCTTTATCATCTTATCACCTCACAAAATTTCGTGGACGGTTCTTTTTACCATTATAGCATAAAACCCCGACCCCTGTTATTACTTTTTAGTACCAAATATTAAATTGTTCAAATTTTCAATTAATGTGTGAAAT
>DCDC01000017.1 GCA_002316225.1 Firmicutes bacterium UBA1065
ACATTCGCTGGTGATAAAATGAAAAAATACAAAAGAAATCAAAGAATCGGCGCATTGATGAAAATTTTTGCCGAAAAACCCAATTATCTTTTTTCTTATAATTATTTTTGTGAGATTTTTAATGCTTCAAAGTCGACGATAAGTGAGGATGTGGCAATTGTCAAGGATTTGGTAGCGGAAATGAACTTCGGTAGAATCGATACAATTTCAGGAGCTACGGGGGGCGTTGTGTTTATTCCTATCTTGGGAAGCAAAGAAAGAAGCGAGATACTTGATAACTTATGCTCTTTATTTATGCAAAAAAACCGCATCCTGCCCGGCGGCTTTATTTATATGACGGACATTTTCAATAATCCAAGAATTGTGTCGAATATTGCAAGTGTAATTTCATCCGAATTCAGCAACAAGCATATTGATTATGTTGTAACAGTAGAAACAAAAGGAATACCCCTGGCCATACTCACAGGTCAAAAATTAAATGTTCCCGTAGCAGTTATAAGGAGAAACAACAAAATTACCGAGGGAGCCACAGTAAGCATAAATTATGTATCAGGTTCATCAAATACCATTCAAACCATGTCCTTGTCAAAGAGATCATTGAAGGAAAATGCCGAAGTCCTGATAATTGATGACTTTATGAAGGGGGGCGGTACCTGCAAGGGGATGGAGGATATGATGAAAGAGTTTAATGCCAATGTTGTAGGTACTGCGGTTGTCATTGAAACCCAAGAGCCTGAAAAGAAATTGGTGGATAATTATACTTCTTTATTGGTGCTAAACACCAGCAGTTTGAAGGAAGGAAGAATAGAAATTTTCCCTAATCCAAAATTGTTAAAATAATTTCATATTTTTATGAAAATGTTTTTTTGCTATTTTTGGGCAGATATAGTATAATGGTCAAAAAGGACGCAATTTTGGGGGGAAGGTGGTGACAACATGAAAATATCAGACGTTAGAGTAAGGAAAATAAATTCCGAGGGTAAGATGAAGGCAATCGTTTCCGTAACCTTCGATGATTGTTTTGTAGTACACGATATTAAAATAATTGAAGGTCAAGAAGGGTTGTTTATAGCAATGCCCAGCAGGAAGATGCCCGATGGAGAGTTTAAAGACATCGCTCATCCTATTAATTCTGAAACAAGGAATCTTGTTGCAGAGGCTGTATTTAAAGCATATGAAGAAAAGCGCACAGAAGAGAGCCAAAAATTGGAAGAAGCCTCTCTTATGTAGCGCTGCTACTGATGATTTAAAGTCAACAGTACTCGGGTCTAATATAGACCCTTTTATTGTGTTTATGGATATGGGGACATACCTCAGGAAGTAAGGAAGGGGAACATACCTTCCATGACGGAGATTCTTAACCTGAAAGTTCTTGAAGGAAGGTCTCCCGCTTTAAGTCCACGGCTTAAGAGGAATGTCCCCGAAGGTATAAACTTTGAAGCAATCGGAGGAAGGTCCCCGAATATTCTTTTGACTTAGTAAATAATATGATATATAATAACTCATTATTACAGTTTATTGTATTGAGGAGAATTAATTATGAAGATGTCGATTATTTTAGCAGCAGGCCAAGGTACAAGGATGAAATCGGATATACCCAAAATATTACATAAGGTTTGCGGAAAAGAAATGATCAGGTACGTCATTGAAGCATCCACAAAATCAGGCATAGATAAAAATATTGTTGTTTTGGGACATGGAAAAGAAAAAGTTGGGTACAATATTAAAGACATGAATGTAGAGACCGTTGAACAACCTATAGGGGATGACCTGCCCTACGGAACGGGTTGTGCCGTTATGGCTGCGGAAGAATTCATCGGCGATGAAGATATGGTTTTAATCCTCTGCGGAGACGGTCCCTTGATTAGTGAAGAAACCTTAAGGAGCTTTATTGCCTACCATGAAGAAAACCAGTATGTTGCTACTATAATGACAGCTTATTTGGACAATCCCACAGGCTATGGCAGAATAGTCAGGAAGGAAGATGGGTCCATAGATAAAATTGTTGAAGAAAAGGACGCATCCGAGGAAATTAAGAAGATTAAGGAAATAAATACGGGCATATATTGTTTCAAGGGCCGGGTTTTAAAATACGCTCTTAAAAAAATAAAGAGGGACAACTCACAAAATGAGTACTATCTCACGGACACTATAAAGGTTTTGAATGACGAAGGAGCTAAAGTAGGAGCATGGGTCCTTGAGGATGCCGAGGATATCAAAGCGGTGAACGATAGGGTTCAACTTGCTGAAGTGTCTAAAATCATGCAAAAAAGAATCAACCAAAGGCACATGTATGCAGGGGTTACAATAATTGACCCTGATACAACCTACATTGATGATACGGTTAAAATCGGCAGGGATACGGTTATTTACCCCAATACATATTTAGAGGAAGGAACGGTTATAGGAGAGTTCTGTAAAATCGGTCCGGACACCAGGATAATCAAATCCACCATATGCAATAATGTAACAGTGGAGAATTCAAAGGTTGTGGAATCATTCATTGATGATGGAACATGCGTTGGCCCCTTTGCTTATTTAAGACCGGGAACCTGCCTTGGTAAAAATGTCAAGATTGGTGATTTTGTCGAAGTTAAAAAATCAATAATCGGAGACAATTCTAAATCGTCCCATTTGGCTTACATAGGTGATGCAGAAGTTGGTAAAGGGGTAAATATCGGCTGTGGAGTTGTATTCGTAAATTATGACGGAAAGCAGAAGCATAAAACTTTAGTAGGAGATAAGGCTTTTATCGGAAGCAATTCAAATTTGGTTGCTCCCCTTACCGTTGAAGAAGGAGCATATGTTGCCGCAGGTTCTACAATAACTGAAGATGTCAAGAAAGGCGATTTGGCAATTGCAAGAGCAAGGCAGGTCAACAAGGAAGGAAAGGGCAGGAACAGGTTTTAAGAGGTAAATATGTATATTATTGCAGGGCTAGGCAATCCGGGAAAGGAATATACCAACACCAGGCATAATTCAGGTTACATGGTGCTAGAATATTTGGCGGAAAAATTAGATGTAAAATTAAATAAACTGAAATTCAACTCCGTATATGGGGAGACCAGCATAAACGGAGAAAAAGTCATGCTCGTAAAACCTGTAACCTACATGAACAAAAGTGGGATGGCTATAGGGGAAATAATCAGGTTTTATAAAATACCGACTGAAAATTTAGTTGTCATTTACGATGATATTGATATACCCTTGGGTACATTAAGGATCAGGCCTAACGGCAGCGCCGGAACCCATAACGGGATGAAATCGATAATCAGTGCTATAGGGAGTGAATTTCCCCGCATAAGAATAGGCATAGGAAGAAACCAGGAAATGGATCTGGCTGATTATGTACTGCAGGAGTTTTCACCTTCAGAAAGAGATATCCTTGCTCCAATAATAGAAAGAGCAGGAGAAGCTGCCCTTGAAATTATAAAAAAGGATGTTGAAAGCGCCATGCAAAAGTATAATATCAGGGGGGACGCAACTTGTCATCCTGAGCCTTAGCCAAGGATCTCATGAAATTCTTCGGGCTGAAACCTTCGGAATGACAATTACTGTAAATGACATATAAAGGAAAAATATGAACAGAATTTTGTTTGACCAGTTTCAAAGGACAGAAAAGTTTAAAAAGATATGCGATAATTATAATCATGGGAAAAGCCAGCTAATCCAGGGCCTCAATGAAGAAGGATTAGCTTATTTGGCATGCAATCTTTCGGATATATACGATAAAATATTAATTCTTACCTCTTCTGAATCAAAATCAAAAAAGCACGAAGAAAACATCAGGGCTTACACCCGGCATACATCTCGTTTTCAGCCTAAAGAATTTATTTTGTACAATGTTGATGCCCTAAGCAAGGATGTTGAGCATAAGAGGGCCAATTTACTGAATGATATCTTGTTTAAACAAAAGAACATCGTGACTACCTCAATTAATTCTATTATCACGAGAGTTATGTCTAAAGACAGGTTTAAGGAAAGCATAATAGAATTAAACTATGGTAAGACCTATGATTTGAATGAATTAAGAAGTTCTTTGATAAAGCTTAAATACGAGAGAGTGGATGCAATAGAAGGGGTCGGCCAGTTTTCCGTAAGAGGCGGGATTATTGACATATTCTCTCCTTCAGAAGAAAATCCTTGCAGAATAGAGTTTTTTGATGATGAAATTGATTCAATAAGGTTATTTGATCTAAAAACTCAGCGGTCTATTAAGAATATAAAATCCGTCAAAATTCTTCCCTGCTCCGATATTTTATTCAAAAAAGAAGAATTTAAAACAATTTTATCCCAGGTAGAAGATGACTACAAGGAGCGGCAAGGCAAATTAAGCAAGGAAGCAGCAAAAAACTTAAAGAACCTTTTTTTAAGCTACCAGGATAAGCTTATGGGAGGAATGGGCATTGAAAATGCGGACCTCTTGGTGCCTTTTGTAAAAGAATCCTTTACAAGCCTCCTTGATTATTTTGATGATGAATTTATCCTTATTGTGGATGAACCTGAAAGAGTATTTGAAGAACTCAACACTTTAAAGGAAAGCTTCAGGCTAAAATTCGGCGAACTATTCGAAAGAGGCGAGATTTTTTCGAAACAAAGCGAAATTTATCTGGAAGAGCATGAGCTGTTGGAGGAGATATCCAAAAGGCCCTTCCTTTCCATTAACGGAAAAGAAAAAGCTCTTAAAACAGACACTTCCCTTCATATGCTATTCAAGGAAGCCCCTTCCTACTACGGCAGGATGGAAGATTTGTCAAGGGACCTGAACAGGCTGAAATACAAGGGTTATAAAGTAGATATCATACTGAGCACTTATGAAAGCTGCAAGAAGCTTCATAATCTCTTGAATGATTACCAATGCACAACCACCTTGTCAAGGGATGCCGATATTGCAGAAAGCGGACAAGTGGTTATAGTTCCCGGAGACCTGATTAAAGGATTTGAGTATTACGATAATAAGATTCTTGTTCTTACTGAAAATGAAGTTTTAGGCTCCACCAAACGCAAGTCCCGAAAGGCAAAAAGACGCAAGGGGGCTGAAATAGAAGTATTTACGGATTTAAAGGTCGGGGATTATGTGGTTCATGAGCACCACGGCATCGGCCAATACGTGGGAATTGAGAAAATCCGGGTACAAAACATCCAGAAGGATTACCTCTGCATCAAGTATAAAGGTGATGACAAGCTATATGTTCCGGTAGACCAGTTATCTCTCATCCAGAAATACATCGGGTCCGATACGGAAAAACCCAAGCTTAATAAAATGGGCAGCTCCGAATGGATTAAGACCAAGGAGCGCACAAAGGCTGCCATAGAAAACATGGCAGGCGAGCTTATTAAGCTGTATGCCAAGAGAAAAGTAACCAAGGGCTACGCCTTTTCCAAAGATACCGAGTGGCAGAAGGAATTTGAATATAAATTTCCTTTTGAAGAAACAGAGGACCAGCTTCGGTGCGTAAGAGAAATTAAAAGAGATATGGAAAAGGATACCTGTATGGATAGGCTTCTCTGCGGGGATGTGGGATTCGGCAAGACGGAAGTGGCAATGAGGGCGGCCTTCAAAGCGGTCATGGATGCAAAACAGGTGGCTATGCTGGTTCCAACCACCATACTGGCCCAGCAGCACTATAACAATATTGTTGACAGGTTCAGGGGTTATCCCATAAAAATTGAAATGCTCAGCCGTTTCAGAACACCTTATCAACAGAAAAAAATTATCAGCGACTTAAATAAGGGTTTGATAGATATTGTGATAGGAACCCACAAGCTTTTGTCAAAGGGTGTTAAATTCAAGGATTTAGGTCTCTTGATAATTGATGAAGAGCAAAGGTTCGGTGTCAGACACAAGGAATTGATAAAACAGCTCAAATCAAACATCGATGTCCTTACCCTCTCGGCAACCCCCATACCCAGGACTCTTCATATGTCCATGATAGGAGTAAGGGACATGAGCATCATTTCAGAGCCTCCCGGTGACAGGCTGCCTATTCAGACTTATGTTATTGAATACAATGAGGGTTTGATAAAGGATGCAATCGAAAAAGAAATATCAAGGGGTGGCCAGATCTACTATGTACACAACAGGGTGGTTGATATAGACCATACGGCAGCAAAACTGAGAAAGCTTCTGCCTGATGCCCGTATAGCGGTTGCCCACGGACAAATGAGCGAGCGGCACCTTGAAAACATAATGCTGGAATTTGTAAATAAAGAATATGATATCCTGGTATGTACCACTATAATTGAGACGGGGATGGACATTCCCAACGTAAATACCTTGATCATAGAAAATGCCGATTATTTCGGTCTTTCCCAGCTCTACCAGCTAAGAGGCAGGATAGGAAGATCAAATAAGGTTTCATTTGCCTACCTGACCTACGAAAAGGACAAGATGCTGTCGGAGGTAGCCGAAAAAAGGCTTAAGGCCATAAAAGAGTTTACCGAATTCGGGTCCGGATTCAAAATTGCCATGCGGGACCTGGAAATAAGGGGAAGCGGCAACATCCTGGGACCCGAGCAGCACGGGCACATGCTTGCAATCGGCTATGACTTGTACGTGAAATTCCTGAATCGGGCAATTAAGGAACTGCAAGGCAAAGAGGTGGAGGAGGATATTGAAACATCGGTTGATTTAAATGTTGACGGCTATATTCCTTCGTCCTATATAGAAAATGAAGAGCAGAAGATAGAAATTTACAAAAAAATTGCTGCCGCTGAAAACAAAAATGATATATTTGATATCACGGAAGAGATTATTGACAGGTTTGGGAATATTCCCGATCAGGTTGATAATCTGCTGAAAATATCTTATATTAAGTCACTCTGCAAGAAACTCAGGATAAAAGCAATCACCCAGACAGGCAAGACCGTAAACTTTGAAATGACTGAAAACGACCTTAGTCAAGACATCATAGAATTCTTAATAAAGAATTATTATGATAAAATCAGCTTTGTAGGAACAAATGAACCAATCATAAGGTATAAACTGGAAACACTTGAGCAAAAAAAGCTTCTTAAGGAATTGGAAGAATTTTTGGAAACACTAAATAATTTTAAGGCAGATAAAACTGCTGTGGAGGAAAAAAATGAAGAAATTTAAAAAATCACTAGCTTTAATATGTTTGGCAGCTATAATTTTAGCCCTTGCGGCATGTTCAAACACGGATGGCCAAGAGGCCAACAAAGAAGGGGTATTGGCAACCGTTAACGGTAAAGCTATCATGAAGGAAGATTATGATAATGAATTAGCTTACTATAGGGGTTACGTAGAGTATCTGTACGGGGAAGGCACCTGGGAAAGTGAAGTAAATAAGGATTTAACCTATAAAGAATATTACGAAAACTATGTAATGGATAAGCTGATTAATTTAACCCTTCTCCTGGATGCTGCCGAAAAGGAAGGGATAACTGTAACAGAGGAAGAAAAAGCACACGAATTGGGAACTTTTATTAGCACTTATTTTGATAGCCAGGAAGACTATAAAAGTTATTTGGAACAAAATGGCTTAACAGAAGAATCCTTATTAAAAAATATGACAGACCAATTAATGGTAAATAATTATTATATTAAAAAAATTGACAGCTTAAATCCAAGTAATGATGAGTTAAAAGCTCTTTTTGAAGAAATGAAAATGAATATCCGGGTAAGGGCAAGCCACATCCTGGTTGATACGGAAGAAGAAGCCTTAAAGGTTATTGAAAGAATCAACAAGGGAGAAGATTTTTCGGAACTTGCAAAAGAATTATCCCTTGATACGGTTTCCGGGGCAAATGGAGGAGACTTGGATTACTTCAATTATGCCCAGATGGTTGAACCTTTCTCAGAGGCAGCATTTTCATTGGGAATAGGCCAAGTCAGCCAGCCGGTACAAACCGACTACGGCTATCATATCATAAAGGTAACCGATAGAGTAGTAGATGAAGACATAACAGTGGAAACAGAAAAAGATGAGCTCATTGAATACTATAAGAGTAACAAGTTCAGGGACCTCCTGGAAGAACTGAAAAACTCTGCAGAAATAGTTAAAAATTAAAATTCTGTTAATTTTAGTAAAATTTTGTTGATATTTTTAACTTCTTCCATTATAATGAATTGAAATTGTTCTTAATAATATTTTCTATATTAGGAAACTAATAAGGATAAAATTGTGCAAAGTGTAAATAATAGAAAATATTAAAAGAAATGTCATTAAAATATAATTATGCAAGTGGAGGAACGAAAATAATGAAAGCAACAGGAATTGTCAGAAGAATTGATGACTTGGGCAGAGTAGTTATTCCAAAAGAAATTAGAAGGACCTTGAGAATAAGAGAAGGCGATCCTTTGGAAATATTTACCGATAGGGAAGGTGAAATAATTTTAAAGAAATATTCACCTATCGGAGAATTGACTGAATTTGCGGGAGAATATGTGGAATCTTTATTTGAAACGACCAGGCATATTGCCATAATTACGGACAGGGACGGAGTAATAGCCGTTTCAGGTAGTTCAAAGAAGGATTATGCCGAAAAGAGACTTAGTCCTGAATTGGAAAAGATAATTGAAAGCAGAGAAATGTATGTAACCGGCGCAAACTCAAAACCAATTAGAATCACTGCCAATGAATTTAATCCTGACCAATACACCAGTCAGGTCATAGCACCCATCATGGTGCACGGAGACCCCATAGGAGCTGTAATTCTTCTATCCAAGGATAAAGGGGCCAAGATGTCTGAGGTGGAAGAAAAGTTGATTAAGACAGCAAGCATATTCCTGTCACGTCAAATGGAGAACTGATGTCTAAGTAAGGTGTTTTCAGCAAATGAAAACACCTTAACTGTTTTATTGAGTCAAGGCACCCCTAAGCATGGATTTTTGTATAAGTCATTGACATAAATGATTTTTTTTGTCATACTATAAGGTGCAGACTAATTTTTAGTCAATTAAGTTTTAAATATGAGGGACTTAGAATGAAAATCAGATTTTTGGGTGCGGTTAAGGGTGTCACTGGCTCAAATCATTTAATAGAGGCAGGGGGCAAGAATATAATGCTTGACTGCGGCATGTATCAGGGCAAGGATGAGGATTTAAATGAAAAAGACTTTGTTATAAATCCGGCTGAAATCGATTGCCTCTTATTGAGCCACAGCCATATAGACCATAGCGGAAGGATTCCCTTGTTGGTAAAAGAAGGCTTCAAGGGAAATATTTATTGCTCAAAACCAACTTACGACCTTTGCCAGATAATGCTTGTTGATTCGGCTCATATTCAGGAAACAGAAGCGGAGTGGACAAACAAGAAAGCAATGCGATCAGGGAAAGAATTAGTGGAGCCTATCTATACCCAGGAAGATGCCTTGGCAAGCCTCAAATATTTTAAACCTGTCTTAAACGGCCAAATAATTAACATTAATGAAAATATTGCCGTAAAATTCAGTGATGCAGGTCATATATTGGGTTCCTCAATCATAGAGTTATGGATAAAGGATGAGGAAGATACCATTAAGTTAGTCTATTCAGGCGATTTAGGAATGCGTGAAAAGCCCATATTAAACGATCCTGCCCGGATAGAGAGTGCGGATTTTTTGATAATGGAGGCAACCTATGGAAACAGGGTTCACGAAAATATTGAAAAAAGAGCGGAAGAGCTTATTAACATTATTCTTAAAACCGTAAGAAGAGGAGGAAGCGTGATAATTCCTTCTTTTGCCGTAGGGAGGACCCAAGAGCTGATTTATGAGCTGAATAAATATTATGACAGCCATATAAATGAAATAGGGACCAAAGAAAACGAATTGAAAAAAATACCTGTTTATATAGACAGCCCTTTGGCAATTAAAGCAACCGAAGTCTTCAAAAGAAACAGCCATGCCTTTGATGAAGAGGCAAAAAACTATATAATGAAAGGGGACAACCCCCTGTACTTTAAAAATCTCCATTACATTCAAAGCGCGGAAGAATCAAAGGCCTTAAATTTTTCAAATGAGCCGAAAATTATAATTACTGCCAGCGGTATGTGTGAGGCAGGAAGAATAAGGCATCACCTGAAACACAATCTCTGGAGAAAGGAAGCAAGCGTAGTTTTTGTAGGTTATCAGGCGGAAGGAACCCTTGGAAGAAGGCTGCTTGACGGAGAAAAGACTGTGAAGCTGTTTGGTGAAGATATCGCTGTTAAGGCTGAAATCTACAACGTAGAAGGATTTTCCGGCCATGCCGATAAACCGGCTCTCCTAAACTGGCTAGGGGACTTTAAAGAAAAACCGGGGAAAGTATTCATAGTTCACGGGGAAAAAGAGGCAAAAGAAGAATTTGCCCAAGCCGTTAGAGAAAAGTTCGGTATTGAGACTATAATTCCCGAATACAATGTTGTTTACGACATAAGAAAGAAAGACCTTGTCAAAGTATTGGTTCTTGAATCAGAGCAGGAAAAATTAAGGGACAGGCAGATTCAAGAGCTATTAATGGAAGTTGAAGATTTAAAGAAGGCTTTTGAAAGAGCTTTGGCAAACACGGAAGAATATTTAAAACTTGAAGATGTAAACTATGAAGACATTAAAAAGCTGAACAACAACATCAAAAGCCTTGAAAATGAAATTATGAATTTAACCATGATCAGTGCAAAATAAAGTTTTAAAAGCAAAAAGGAGGAAGAAATGAAGGTATTAATGACTGGCAATGAGGCGATTGCCCGAGGGGCTTATGAAGCAGGAGTCCATTATGCTGCTGCCTATCCCG
Source organism: Firmicutes bacterium UBA1065 (assembly GCA_002316225.1). Taxonomy (GTDB): domain Bacteria; phylum Bacillota; class Clostridia; order Tissierellales; family Sedimentibacteraceae; genus Sedimentibacter. The sequence goes on from DCDC01000017.1 coordinate 10,715, forward strand.
GTACCCCAAGTACCGAAATATTGGAAAACATAGCTCCTCACAAGGAAATCATAGCTGAATGGGCACCAAATGAAAAAGTTGCTGTTGAATCGGCAATCGGTGCATGCTATGCGGGAGCAAGATCCATAACAGCAATGAAACATGTCGGCCTTAATGTTGCGGCAGACCCGTTTTTTACAATGGGCTATACGGGTGTTAACGGCGGAATGGTATTGGTAAGCGCAGATGATCCCGGGCTTCATTCATCACAGAACGAGCAGGATAACCGTTACTATGCAAGAATGGCAAAGGTAGCCCTGCTGGAGCCAAGCGATTCCCAGGAATGCAAAGACATGGTAATAAGAGCCATGGAAATAAGCGAAAAATATGATGTCTTGGTCATGATCAGGATGACCACAAGAGTATGTCACTCCAAATCAATTGTTGAATTAGGCGAGAGAGTGGAGGTTCCCATTAAGCCCTATGTAAAAAACGTGCCTAAATACAATGTTTCACCTGCCAATGCAAAAGCACTCCATTTGGTGGTTGAGAAAAAATTAAAAGAGCTTGAGAAATTTTCAAACGAAACCGATTTAAACTACATTGAATGGAATGACAAAAAAATAGGTGTCATATCATCAGGGGTGGCTTATCAATATGCAAAAGAAGTGTTCGGCAAGGACGCATCATATTTGAAATTAGGTTTCACAAATCCTCTTCCCATGGAAAAAATTAAAAAATTTGCGGATGAGGTGGAAACCCTTTATGTAGTTGAAGAGCTGGAGCCTTTTATGGAAGAACAAATAAAGGCAGCCGGCATCAAGTGCATAGGAAAAGAGAAAATCCCAAACACCTGGGAACTTAATCCTGACATTGTCAAGAAAGCAATTTTCGGGACCGAGAATCAAATTATAGACTATGACAGAAACCTTGCTGTGGGAAGACCTCCAACGCTGTGTGCCGGTTGTCCCCACAGGGCCTTCTTCTACCAGTTATCAAAGAAAAAGAATACAATGATAACAGGAGATATTGGCTGCTATACCTTGGGCGGTGCTCCTCCCTTAAATGCCATGGATACCTGTGTATGCATGGGAGCCAGCGTTAGCATGGCACACGGGGCTAAAAAAGTATTCGAAAAGAACAATGATGATAAAAGAGTAGTGGCAACCATAGGGGATTCAACCTTCTTCCATTCGGGTATGACCAGTCTCCTGGATGTTGTGTTTAACAAAGGAAATACCATTACCTGCATCCTAGACAACAGGATTACAGCCATGACCGGCCACCAGGACAATCCCGGAACCGGCTACACCCTCCAGGGAGATATTACCGAAACCGTAGAAATTGAACCTGTGGTAAGAGCCTTGGGTATAAAACATGTAAGAACCATTAACCCCCTGAACCAGGCTGAAACCAAGGAAGCCTTAAATTGGGCTTATGGTTTGAATGAACCGTCTGTTATTATTTCCAGGTATCCTTGTGCCCTTAAGAAATACACAAAAGAAGACCTTGAAGAATTTGGACCCCTTTCAGGTTATTGCACGGTTGACGAAGACACCTGCATTGGATGCAAAATCTGTGTGTCTACAGGTTGTCCGGCTATAGTATTCAAAAAAGACATCAAGAAGTCTTCTATAAACAAGGTTCAATGCGTCGGCTGTGAGCTGTGTCTCCAGGTATGTCCCAAAAAGGCAATCAGTAAGACCAGCTAATTAAAGTCAA
>DCDC01000141.1 GCA_002316225.1 Firmicutes bacterium UBA1065
CGTTGTACCTCATGATTTTAAAAAAATAGATCCTGATTTTGCAGTATGGTGTAATTATAAATATTTAAACGGCGGCCCCGGGGCTATCGCAGGATTTTATATAAATAAAAAACATTTTAAAATGCAGCCGGGTCTTGCAGGATGGCAAGGAAACAAAAAAGAAACTCAATTTAATCTTTCACAGGAATTCGAGCATGCTGAGTATGCAGGAGGATGGCAGATAGGTACACAACCCATATTGTCAATGGCACCTATTGAAGGTTCATTAAAAATGATTAATGAAGCAGGTATTGAAAACATTAGAGAGAAATCATTAAAAATCACAGCATATATGATGTATTTAATCGATGAAAAACTTACTAAGTATGGATTCGGTGTCGGAAATCCAAGAGAAGATTCTGTAAGAGGAGGACACGTTGCATTAACTCATAAAGACGCACTGAGAATTAACGAAGCTTTTAAGAATAATCATATTATTCCCGACTTCAGATATCCTAATGTTATTAGATTGGCTCCGGTTCCTTTATATGTTTCTTATGAAGATGTGTATGAAATGGTTGAAAGAATCATAAAGATAATGGAAAACAAAGAATATGAAAATATACGTGAAGTGGATAATGAATATGTTAGGTAACTAGCATCCTCGCCCATACCGAGCACACAAAATCCCCTAATATTTGTTAGGGGATATATTACCTGATAAGAAATTATAATTAGCTGCTTATTTCTCTGATTTATCAATCAAGACCCTATTATCCGGATTTTCCCGCCAAGCTAATCCGCATCCTGATGCGATAATTGAAGGAACGGGAATCAATCTGCCCTTTAGTCCTGATGTTTTTGCTACTTTTTCAAATGCCATTGCTTCGGTTGTTGTTTTAAATGTTACCAAGAAACTGCTGAAAATATTTAGTTATTTCATGGATTAATATATCAATTTTTAAAATAGATTGATAAAAAACAGTTCACAGTTAATATAATGTGATATAATAAGTAAAATATCTAATAATATTTATAATAATGATTGCTTGGAGGTTATAATGATAATTACTACTACACCCTTTATCGAAGGTAAAAAAATTGTGGACTATAAGGGAATTGTTTTTGGAGAAGTTATTTCCGGTGTTGACTTTATAAAGGATTTCGCAGCAGGCTTAACAAATTTCTTTGGAGGCAGATCAGGGTCTTATGAAGGTGAGCTTATTGAAGCAAGGCAAAATGCACTCCGTGAATTGGAAATGAGAGCAAAAAATATGGGTGCAAATGCGGTTGTAGGTGTTGATGTAGACTATGAAGTATTAGGTTCAGCAAACAATATGCTCATGGTAACAGCATCAGGAACAGCAGTAATTGTTGAGTAAAAAAGATTTTAGGCCTTTTATTTTTATATATTACTTCCATGCTCTAACCTCTATGATTAATAATTATAAGAGTATCTGTCCACAGGGGACGGTTCTCCGTGTCCACAGGGGATGGTTCTCCGTGTCCACAGGGGACGGTTCTCCCTGGACAATTGATGACACTACCCCCGTCCCCTTGTCATATCTAATTATTAGTAAAGTAATCTATCAATATTTCCTTAATATAGTTATATCTTCTTGCATAGGAGTTTTCTATGCGAATCAGTTCAAAGCCGTGTGCCTTGCATATTTCGGCCTTCTTCCTGTCTCTTAATTTTACCGTTTCATCTTCGTAGTGCTCCATACCGTCCAATTCTATGGCTAAGATGGGAATTTCCTTTTTGCCGTAGACTTTTTCATATACAACAAAGTCGAACCTGCCGGTATAGAACAAATCGCTGTATGTCAGGTTTTCCTGAAATACATGGGCAATGCTCACTTCTTTGTGGACGGTACATTTTCTTTTATTGTATAAAACATTGTCCAAGGCATGTTTTAAACATTGGAGGAATGCTTCTTCTGTCTCAGTGGAATAGGGCTTTATTCCCAATGCCCTTGATGCCATTGGTTTTTCCGCTACCTTGCTTGCTCCCTCGGTTTTTACGTAGTTTACAAGGTCATAAACATCATCGTCATCGCCGCACATATGGTGGAGCCTTTCTATGTTTTTCTTGCTTGATAATACTAATAATTGCTCCTTAGCCCTTGATGTTGCCACATTAATTAATTCTTTGTTGTTTTTAAGCCAGGAATAGGTATTGGGAGATGTTTTGTCTGTAACTGCCATGGAAAATAGAATTACATCCTTTTCATCCCCCTGGAAAGCATGAACCGTTCCGCAGGTTACATCGTCAATATTGTTCTCCTTCAGCATGGATTCGATTAATTTTTTTTGGTTCACAAAAGGAGTAATTATACCTACTCTCTTGTCTCTGTTATCTTTGATATAGTCGATTATCTTTTGAGCTTCTGCGGGAGAAGTATTCTTTATATCCGTATCGTTATCCTGTACATCAACAAAAACCAAGGGTCTATCCGATTTTACCTTGCTCTTGACTTTAAGCTTACGGTTATAGTATTTTTTGTTGTTAAAATTTATAATTTTCTCGTGGCACCTGTAATGATAGCTTAAGAGTATTTCATCACTTACGGCATCACAGGCAAGAAATGTTTTGTAAACAGAATTTTTTATATAATCATATTCATCGGCTACAGAATATTTTTGCTTTAAAATATGGTTGTCTTTGGGATTTAAAAGTATTACAGGATTAAGCTGCTGGGGGTCTCCAACGAGCATTAAGCTCCTTCCCCTTAAAATCGGCACCAAGGAAACTGCAGTGTTGCACTGGCTTGCCTCGTCCATTATAACCATGTCAAAATACTGTTTTGGCTCTCCTAATTTATGGGCTGAAATATTTGTGGTGGCACATATGGGGAATACCCTTAAGAAATTTCTCAGGTTTTCATCATTCTTTAAATAGTCATTAAATTGAGTTAACCTTGACTCCTTATCATCTAAGTACAAAATTTCCAGCAAATTCTCATATTTAGGCTCGCCCAGCCTTTTTATGTGTTTGGCGGAAGTATAGTAAAGATATTTTAAAAACTCTTCTTCATCGTCAGATAAATATTTAAGGGCCTCTTCATCTGTCACTTCTCCCAATGACTGCAATTCCTTCTCTACCCGGTATAATTGCCTTCCCTGAAGGTCTGTAAGGAAAGTAAACTGATCATAGGTGTCTAATAGTTTTTCGATAGTTTCTTTTCTTTCTTTTAATTCGATTATCCTCTCATGCTTTTTTAAGAGTTCCGTAAGCTTATTGGTTCTTTCTATCTTATCACCCTTGTTTTTTTCAAGGGTCTTATCGTAAATATCCGTATTCTTGGTTCTTTCGTAAATATCAACAATATAATCAAGGCTTTCGGTTACCTTTTCATTGTTGCCCAATCGAATTATGGGAAAAGGAACAAGTTTATCCTTGTACTTTATGTTTTGAAATTCATCAAAAACATTGTCAATAGGGTGATTGTTGTAGGAAGTCAGCAATACGGTCCTGTCGTTAAAAAAAGCAGTGGTAATGGCATTGATAATGGTATTGGTCTTGCCTGTTCCGGGAGGACCTTGAATATAGGTAAGGGGATATTTCATTGCATTGTTTATTGCCCACAGCTGGTCGATGTTAACCTTTTTATTAAGAAGTGCAATCGGATATTCTTTTCTCCTGGGAGGACGCTTTACAAGTTCTCCGAAGAATG
>DCDC01000133.1 GCA_002316225.1 Firmicutes bacterium UBA1065
CTTTGTTAGCACTCTCTTTGATTGAGTGCTAACTCATATTATTAAGATACTACTAATAACATCATTTGTCAATACTATAAATGTAAAAAATCTACTGTTAACAGAATGGCTCTACTAACAGTAGATACCGTCCCCACTGGGTTTGGATGCTGCTCGGGCTGATGAGATCCTTCGGGCTGAAGCCCTCAGAATGACAAATTTGTAATTTCATTTCAAATCCTTTATAATGATAAACTATGTTATTAATAGCAATCACATAAACAAGGCGAATACGTAATTTGATATGTCCATCCCCCTGTGGGTCAGACGGATGCCGGCATCATCCAAATATATCAAATTATCTTTTAGGAGTTTATCTATTTGTTCCTTATAGGTTTCCTTGAAATCCCTAGAATATTTATTTTTGAACTCCGCAAATTTCAGTCCCTCGGTAAGTCTTAGCCTAAGCATTATATATTCAAACATCAATTCATCTTCATTCAATACTTCTTGAATGTTTCTTTGGAATTTTTTCTTCCCGCCGTTCAATATATATTCTTTTAAGCTCGAGGGGTTGCTGTATCTCACGTTTCCCATGAAGGAGTGGGCAGAAGGTCCTATGCCTAAGTATTCTTCCTGATTCCAGTACTTGAGGTTATGCCTGCACTCGTATCCCTTGAAAGCAAAGTTTGAAATTTCATACTGGATTAGGCCGTGGTTTTCCATGATTTCTCTGCCGGCATAATACATTTCTCTTTCAAGGTCTTCTCCGGGCATACTTATTTCCTTGTCTTTTTCCATTGAATACATTGGAGTTCCTTCCTCCAATTTAAGTGAATAGAAGGAAATATGCCTGATACCTTTCCCGATTAATTGATGCATCGTATCTTTGATATCCTCAAGAGTCTGCCCCGGTATATTGAACATGACATCCCCATTAATATTGTCAAAACCCCACTTTTGGGCCGAATCTATCGCTCGTAAGGCTTCTTTGGAATTATGAACTCTTCCTATGGTTTTCAATATATTATCGTTCAATGATTGAATGCCTATGCTTAGCCTGTTTATGCCTGATTCCCTGTATGCATTCAATTTGCCTGTTAAAGTGTTTGGATTTGCCTCCATGCTTATTTCAGCATTTTCTGCAACTGTGAACGTATTTTTTAAAGCACCTATCAGGTTCTCGATATTTTGAGGCATAATAACAGAGGGGGTTCCTCCCCCTATATAAATCGTATCAACAAGATAAGCATCCTTAATATTCACATAGCCTTTTATCTCATTGATTGCCGACCGGACATATGAATTCTCGGATTCTTCGTCCCATTTCACCGAGTAAAAGTCGCAGTAGCCGCATTTTTTTACGCAAAAGGGAATATGTATGTAAATTCCTAATTTTTTCATGGTTGCCCCTTAAATACATATTTTAATTACAAGAAAGCTGCCTATTCATCAACCTTTAAAATGCTTTCCAGCGCAAGCCGCTTATTTTTCCCGTCTCCTGATATGCCTAATTTATCATAAACCCTGGATAAATGGTTGCGGACGGTTCCTTGAGCAAGTTTAAGTTCAATTGCAATTTCAGTATTGGTTTTACGTTGTGCCGCCAATCTGGCAATTTTCAGCTCCCTGTTTGTCAGTCCGTAATCCTTGTCTTCTCCGAAGTAGTCTTTTCCTATGTTCTGTCTTGCTTCCCGGAATTTTACCGCTAAAACCATAATTTTTGTTATTTCAGCACTATAAACTCCCTTATTCTTAAGTTCTTCCAAAAGTTCAGAAATATACTCCTCACTTTCGGCAAAAGGCGTAATAATCCTGTCAGGAAGGGCCAAATCCAAGGCAGTCTTAAGTTCCGTCAAGGCTTCCATCCTTCTGTCCAGCTTGAGAAAGGCTGCGGAAAGCTGTATGTGAAGCCGGATTTCACAGAGTATGCTTGGATATATGCTGTAAAGCTTTAAACAATCTTCCTTCCTTGCAATAACTTCCGTCCATTCACCCTTTGCAAGAAGCAGGTGATTGTAAAATGTATTAAGCATAGGTGTAGCAGGAAACATGACAAGGGCTTCCGTTAACTTGCCCTCCGCCATCCATACCGGGGCCTTGTCAGGGTATCCCAATAAGGCATAAATAAATCCCAAACACATATCTAAGGTGTTTAAAAGAGTATACTGCCTTTCCTTATAAAGTAGGTCTCTCAATTCATCCCCTAATTTTTTTATTTTATCATAATCACCATCAAGCAAAGCCATGCGCATGGATAAAAACCCGCAGCATACCATGATGCTGTACTGGTTTTTTTGTTTTGCCGCCGAAAGAGCCATGCGATTTGATATATCCGCATCGGTTATCTGCCCCCGTTCATAATGTAAGTCTGCGGCAAAACTGTGCTCCGAACCGGCTCCATGTCCGTCGAAAATTTTATAATAATATGGCATGCATCCTTTCATTTCCGCATTTTCACTGTCTGCATAACCGACTCTTCGGTGGTACATCATGAGAACAGAGGGAGCCGAGAATGTCCATGCTTCTGTTTTATCGACACTTATGGTAGTACGGTTAAGCAGGGCGCAGGCTCTCTTGTGGTGGGCGCACATGGCGGATAGGTCGTTATAGCATAAAAAGCTTTCGGCCACCTCTGCATCCCCCAATAAATTATTGCGTTCCTGCAAGGTCAATTTAGGATTTTGGTCCAGGGCTTTCAGAAGCAGTTTTTTCAACCGTTTGATTTCAGCTATATTATTGTATGAAAACATCTTAACCATGCAGACTATGATGGCAACAGGATTTGTCAAGAGGATTTCTTCCGGGCAGTCCCTCATCCAGCCGAAAAAATCTTTGCTATGCTCTGCATTGAGGCTTTCTCCCTTATCCCTCTCAAGTACCTTCAGCAAGCCCTTCCAGTCTGTTCCGCAGGCATAGGCATAATAGGCGGGAAGGTATTCTTCCTGTTTAAAATACCAAGCACCCAGGCGGGAATAGGAATCTTTTTTATACTTGTCCGGTTTTTGAGCAAATTTCCTTCTTACGCACAGGCTGAGCATATAATGGTAACGGTAAACCCCGTTGTCTTCCTTTGTGATAAATGCATTGTTTTTGGTCAGAGAATCCAGAAGTTCCCTCCAATCGCTCTGCCCCCACAAATAAGCGGCTTGCTCAGGTGTAAACTCATCAGCCATTCCGATGAGGATGAGAAATTTTCTATGGCGCAGGGGAAGTGGTTTCAATAAAACCTCATCGATGAGGGTAAGGATATCCGAGGACTTGGAAAGCCAGGTGCCATTTTGAACATATGATTTAAAATTCAAATAAATCATGGAAATCCATCCCTCGGTCAGCAAGGAAAGTTCATCAAGCTCATCTTTCGATATCTCAAGACCGCAGTGTTTAGCATAGGATGAAATTTCATTTCTGCTCAGGCGCAAATCCTCTGTCCTGATTTCAAAGAGGAGGCTGCCCAGGCGCATCTTTTCCTCGTCAGTAAAAATTTGGTTGCGTGATATGAGGATTATATGGGCATATTCGGGCATGCTTCCCGAAAACATCATCAGCAAGGAAGTCAGGGATTCTTGCCTCAATAGGTGCAAATCATCCAAAATATAATAAATATGACCTTTTATACCGGATAATGCGTCTCTTATAAGCTCTGAGAAGAGTGCCATCGAGGTGGCATCCTTGGGAAATCCCAATTCCTTCAATTTTTCGGCAAGATCCGGCTCTTCCTTGAAAGCTCTGCAAAATCCTGTCCAAAAATCACCAAGACTGTCTGACACAATCATTTGACGAATAATGACTGAGTCCTCATATTTTTTTGTCATCTGTTTTGCCCACCAGTTCAATGCCGTGGTCTTTCCGAACCCCATGGGGGCAATGACGGTGGTAATGGGATATTTTTTGATTTCTACAAGCTGCTGCTTCAATCTGTCGGAAATAAAAACATGATTTAATCGAGGTGGCTGATAAGACATATATTTCCTTCCTTTCGTCGTCGTGAACAACACTTGTCTTTGAAAAACGTATTCTTAATTATATTAGCGAGTAATTTCCTCTTTATTAAATCATATGGAACAATAACCCGTGTAAATATGAAATTTATGTTAATTATTGCACATTTTTTTTGCTCTTGTCAAGAAAGAATACTTTTTAACATTTAAAAAAGCACCTTAGTATCTTAAATTGATACCAAGGTGCCCGGAGGGATGATTTATATGCTATCCCCGGCAATGACACTTATGTTCATTACCGGCATTGATAAACCATTCTTATTGTGCAGCAGTAACCTGTTCGATGAATCTTTGAAGTATTGCAGCTACTTCGCATCTTTGAACCGGACCTTGAGGATCCAGGGTGCCGTCTGTCCTGCCTCCAACTATACCTGAACCTACTGCCCATCTGAAAGCTTCAAGAGCCCAGGCCGAAACATCATCGCTGTCTCCAAACCCGTCAATATTGGAAGTCTTTCTTGTATCCAGACCGGTATACACTGCAAATCTGTACATTACAGCTACTATCTGCTCTCTGGTAATAGGTTCATCGGGCTTGAATTGTCTGTTTTCGTAACCGCTGATTATATTATTCTCACTTGCCCACTTAACTGCTGCTGCATAATATTGGTCAGGTGATACATCACTGAATGAACTTCCCTCGGATGCAGGCAGGCTTATGTCCTTCATATATTCATACAGCCTTCCCAGTACGGTTACAAACATTCCTCTTGTCATTGATGTATATGGTGAGAAGGTATCTTCTGCAGTTCCCTTGAACAAACCTAAAGATACTACAAATTTCACGGCCCCGGCAAACCAGTCATCATCATTTACATCAGAAAATACTGGTGTTTCAACCGGCTTTTGAGCAAACACCGCTTCTATGCTTGAATCCTTTTGCACATCCTTTAAGGTGTAGCTTGCCACCGGTCCAAGGCTGGTGCCGTTTACCAAAACATCGCTTATTACAAATCCTTCATCCGCCACTATGGTAAATGATTGGCTTCCTCCTGCTTCAACCGATGCGGTTTTAGGTGTTATACTTCCTCCAAATCCTGCCTTTGCGTTAATCGTATATAATACCGGTGCCGGCACAAAGGCTCCGCCGCCGCCTCCGGTACTCCTTTCAAATTCAAATCTGGCAGATATGGTGATATCATTAGCAGGTACAATCAATTTTATTGTGCTTCCGCTCTTATTGCTTGCATAATCACCCCAAGCTGCTAGTCTATATCCGGCGTTGGGAACCGCTGTTACCGTTAATTCCACACCCACGGGAACACTGTCACCGCTGTTCACGGTTATTGTCATCTCTTGGTCAGAATCATCTATGTATGAATAAGTTACTGTGATTTGACCTTTTTCTGCAGCTTTAATTGTAATTTCGGGTTGATTTTGCTGTATGCCGGCCTCGAAATAAACTTCTGCCTTAATGTTTGTTTCGGGCACTCTAGTTATTGTGTCATTTGTGTTGTTGAATTCAACACCGTTTATTACCCACTTCTTAACCTTGTATCCCTCGTCAGGTACTGCAGTGAATTGAACGGTCTTTCCCTTTGTCACGTTCACTGTTGTATTAACTGCGTTTACTGTTTCCAAATCGCTGCCGTATCCGGCTTTAACCCTTATTGTACCCCTGGCCGGCTCTTCATTTTCAGACCTTGCATATGCTTCTACGGTTATCAGCTCTGCAACCCCGAATCTTACTGTAGCAACTCCATTAGCTGTCACATCATCTATGGTTGCCCTAGTGCCGTCAATAAGGGCGGCAATTCCGGCAACTGACCATGTGGCATTGTTGTATTCGTCCTTGGGAACTGCCTCAAGCACAATTTTATCGTGATTTTTCACAGTTATGGTATTGTTTATCAGGGTGCTTTCAATACCGTTAACATATGCTTTAACCGTCCCTTCTCCTGTTCCGGTCTTTACAATAGTTACAATGAATTCGGGTATGGGCTCGAAAACAACCATAACCTGAGTATCACTACTTATGTTATCCAAGGTAAATGTTGTTTTTTCATTTGTACCTGCAACATCTGCGCCGTTTAACTGCCAATTCTTTACTTGGTAGCCGCTGGTTGGGCTTGCGCTAAATGTAATACTTGAACCCTTTAACAGGCTTGAACCGCTGGATACCGGCTTAGAATCAGAAGCCGCAGCTATGGTGCCGTTGCCTGAAGCACTGAAGTCTATTACAAAATGTGAGCGTTCAAATTCTACGCTGATTTCATGAATTAGCCTGCTAACTCTCAAAGTATAGGACGATGAGTCACCCACACTCTTTCCGTCGACAATCCATTCCTTAACTTTATAATTATTATTCGGAACAGCTGTCAATACTACCACATCATCTCCATCTGCGGAATCCCCGCTTGCAAAATCGGCTCCGTTATTGGTTGCCGTCAAGGTTCCGTTTCCGCCTATGACACTGAAATTAACCTGGCAATTTGCAAAGGGAACAAAGTTTGCCGTTACATTTGTATTATTTGTTATGGTAATCGTCAAAGGATTGGATGTTGATGAGCTTATAGCATTTCCGGTAATAGTAAAGCTTTCAAACCTGTATCCCGGATTTGCTTCTGCTGTAAAAGTAACATTAGCATCCCCTCTGACCGATTTTCCGTTTTCAACTTGTTCGCTTGTTACACTACCATTTATGCCGCTGTATCTTACCACAAAGGGTGCCCGGGCAAATCGAACCTTGACATCCGCTCCGTGTATGCCATCAGCCTCGTATTGGAAAGATTCATAATTACCACTCTTGACCACAACACCGTCAACCAGCCAGGCTTCAACTTCATAGCCTGAATTTGCTTTAGCCTCAAATGTAATAAGTGTCGGTGATGATACTGTATTTCCGCTTATGAATTCATTGCCTGTGCTTTCATTTGTTGCCGATGTGATTCTACCGTTGCCGCCGTCAACACCAAAGAAGATTCTTTCTCCTATTTGTTCAAACTGGATTACAATTTCAATGTCTTCATCATCACATACATCCATGATGAAGGTATTGATTGAATCTGAGGGTACCGGGAAGTCAAGGGGCGATGTATACACGGTTCCGTTTACCGTCCATTTCAATACTCTGAAGTCTTCATCAGGCTCAGCATCGATTGTAAGTCTGGTTGCAGGCCATGAAACGTATTGGTCCCTATATCCCCTGTTTACATTGGTAATTGCTCCTCCTGTTGTATTTGAAACAACTTCTTCCGGATATCCGCTTATCCCGTCTCTGTCGATTACTGCAGAGAAGGTTCCGTTGTATCCACCTTCTGCCTCATCGTTGACATCATACACCTCAATCGTTATATCAACAGTACTTATGTCTTCGAATTCACCGGATATTGTAACATCAGCATCCGGCATTATGAATGAAAATTCTCCTTCTTCTTCATCAACCCTTATCGGATTATCCAAGTCATCATATACATCCCATCCCACAAAGGTCCTGTCAAGGTCTGCCAATGGCTCGATAATAACTTTTTCTCCTTCGTTTGCCTGCAGCGAGTAAGTGGTTTCGGTTGTGCTTAAGAATTCTCCTCCATAGACATGGTCAATACTTATTGAATAAATTTTCTTAGCTTCTGCAGAAACTGTAATATCACTTTCAACACTGTAGACAATTATGGTCCATGTGCCGTATTCATCATCGGGATTTCCCGGATTCTTGATTATTGTGTAATCTTCTTCAGAAATATCAACACCTGCATCTACAATCCTGTAGCCTTCGTCCGGAGTTATCGTAAATACTGCCTTGGCACCTTTTCTCACCCTGCCTTCCGAAGCGTCATCGGGAATGAATTCACCATCAATGTCAACATTTGTCTCATCATATTCCACTGTATGTTCAGCATAGTCGGTGAAATATACCTTAATATCGACGGTTGGCCGGTCTGAAGTGAGATTTTCTATAGTCAGAGCTTTGCCTACAAAATCATATCCGTCATCATTTCTAACAACCTGACCGTTAAAGGTCCAGTAATCAACCATATAGTCAGTATCAGGTTCTGCCGAGATGACTATTTTTGAGTTTCCTCCAATATCCTTGTCCCCGCTTGCAAAGGGGATTCCTTCGCTGGTGGCGGATACTATGCTTCCTCCGTCTAGGGCCTGGTAATTAACCGTATAGCTTATTTGGGAAATGACATCTACTGTTACTGTCATGTTCTTTGCAATATTGACTAAGTCATAGGTATTGCTGTTCGTTATATATGGGGTACCGTCAATTATCCATTTTTCCACCATAAAACCTGCATTAGGGGTAACATTCAGCGTAACCTTGTCCCCATTGCTTACTTCAATGGTGTCTCCCGGATCCACAACATCCCGTTCTACTTCATTGCCCATTGGGTCATAAAGCACATATTCAATGCTGGCCCTGCTTCCATAGTTTACCTGGATGGTGTAATCCGTATTCTTTGTAAAATATGCTGTTACAGTCACATCCGATCCAAGCTCGCTTATAGTCAATGTATTAGCGCTTTCAGTGTACTTGTCCGTACCTTCAACCTGGAAGCTGACGAATGCATAGCCGTGGGCGGGAACAGCAGTGAATACTAGTCTTGAACCTCCCGGAACATTTTCAATCTCATCCTCAGTCACCGGTTGGTCATTTCCGATTTGTACCCTTATTGAACCATGCTGGGCTGCAGTATTAATTGTGTAGCTTTGCTGCCTTGTTTCCACTGAAACCGAAGTATTTTCCAAAATAACAAATGTATATCCTGAATCGGGAACATCTTCTTTCGGTTCTCCGTTCACCATCCATACGCTGTCGTCTGCAACCGTATAGCCTGTCCTTACTCTTACGGTTACATTCGTACCGCCTAATATTTTTGATCCGTTGTATACAATCCTTTCCACATCTTTTCCTTCAAAGTCATCAAAGTAGGTGTATACTGCTTCCAGATTGTCTGACAAGGTTATGGTGTAGCTGTCTCTTTCAAATACTGCCCTGACGATGGTGTATAAATTGCCCATAGTGAAGTTGAAAGTATTTGACCCGTCGGGATTGGCAATGCCCGCCTTGATAGTTGTAATTCCACCTTGTTCTATCCTCCACTCTTTGAAGGTGTAGCCATCTTCAGCAAGCGCCGTAAAATCAATTCGTGCTCCGTTTGATACTATGGCGCCGTTTGTAAAAGCAGGATCGTCCCAGGTTATTGTTCCTTCTCCTATTTTAGCGGTCTCCAGCCTTGTTTCTGATTTCTTAAACCTTACCGAAACTGTAATATCTTCGCTCTTAAGCGTATAAGTGAGACGAGTTTTCGAAGTATTCAGCTGTGAAGGTTCAATCATAATTTCCCGGCCTGTTTCCGCAACCACGATGCTCCATGAATCCACATCATATCCCGTATATGGGGTTGCAAAGAACATGAGCTCTGTACTTGCGCTGAATTCTCCTCCCTTGCCATCCGGGGAATTTGAAAGGGCTATGGTTCCAACATCTCTTCCCTGGTATTTTTCAGCAATTATATCAACATCGTATTTCTCGGCTACAATAATGTATGTGCCCGCTATGAAAGCAACATTGTAATTGTTGTAAATAACAGGGTCCGTTTCTTCGCTGGCCTTGCCTATAATAGTGTAACTTCCCGGATTCGTATTATTGTCAAAGGGTATTACCAGATTACCTGCTGTATTTCTTACTTCAATTTCTAATTTTAAATCCTCTAACTTTTCATCAAATGCCATTGTAGATGAGAGGAGTTCTAGTTTTGGAAGATTTGATGGTGAAACATATCCCTTGCCGACATCATCCCTGTCTATAGCCTTTACGCTTATATCTCTCTTGGATACGGTAAATTCTTTTTGAACCAGGAAATTGTCATCATATTCCACCTTCAAGGTGTAGCTTCCTACATTGGGAGTTCTAAAGGTTCCCCCGTTCAATTCAAGTTCCTCTTTTTCATCGTCCAGGTAATATTTTATGTCTGATGACAATGTTGTGGTTATAATATTTCCGCCGATATTTTCATATTTTTTAACTATAGGAGTGATTAAATCTCCATAAGTAAATGATACAGACTGAACTGCGCCCTTATTAAGCAAGAGCTGATAACCGCTGTCCCCTATGAGGGCATCGATGCTCTCTTGGGTCGACAGAGATTTGAATACCCTGCTCCCGCTGTAAATTGCACTTATTTCATAAACGCCATCCGGTAGATTTTCAACATCCACAGTTGCTTTTGAAGTGAATTTGTCCTTCAAATCGCCGTCAGAAACAGGCGTTGCGCTTTTTACCAGTGGTTTGCTAAAGGATCTTTCATAATCCGTTCCTTTTACCGTAAAGGTTACGGTTCCCGTAGGAGCTTCAAAGTGGTTCGTATTGCCCGATACCAATTCGATGCTTAGCTTTAAGCCGTTACCCCCGCGAGACATTTCATAAGGTACAGCCTTAAAGCTGTTTTCTACAACCAATGGTGTTCTCTTGCTGTAAAGGGTTGTAAATTCGGGGGAATATGAGGATATATAGTATTCATTTCCCCTTCCCTCGTCAAAATATATTACATTGGTTCTGCACCTGTATACAGCCTGGTCTGCTATACCCGAAGACTTAAATCTTAATTCGTTTGTTGTCTTGCCGTTCATATTTGTCCAAACACCGTTTTCATTCTTCTGCCACTGATAGGATATGCCGCTGGGATAGTCTTCCGCATTCTCAACCATAACTTTGATCGTTGATTCAGAATCAGGGTATATTCTTAATTTGCCGTCCAGGTCCAAACCCTCTATTTTGTATCTTGGATATCCGACATCGGTCTTTGTCCTTACGGTCAATACCTCGCTTGGAATGCTGTTGTTAGGAACAGAAGCACGAACTGTCTGGATTTGGTATTGATAATCCTGGTATGGATTTAAATTTTTGTCAATGTACTCAAAGTGGTAGAGCTTATCCGAAGCATTATATACTCCATCAGACATGGGGACAAATTTAAGCTCATAGCTTCCTGAACCGTCAGGGAACTCATAGTATCTGTAAATCTGGAACCCGGCTACCAACTTATCATAGGTCCATGTGAGGGCTATCTGATTATCCGTTGTCTTTTCAACGTTTTGTTTGAAATCATCAGGTAGGCGAGCCGGTGCCACCACATCTTTTACAAGATAACTTACTACAGGGAAGCTAATGTTTGCATCCTCATACATATAGCTGAAAATCTTCCAAACATGGCTGTATCCGAATTCTTCCGCCTCTGCGGGCATGTTTTGAATTTCTCCTGAGAAAGAGTTGCCGGCTGTAGTTACATTGAACCAGCCGCCGCCTATTTCGGCCTCTGCTGTAACTCCTACTACCAAACCTCCGCCTCCGGCTCCGGCTTTGGCCTCTATTTTTCCATAAAAATTGTAGCTGTCCGTAGATTCCTTGGACCAGGAAATTTCTTGTGAAATTGCAGCGCCCCCGCCTGCACCGCTGTATCCTACCCTAGCCCAGTCTCCGTTATAAACCTTTGCTTTCAAGTAACCGCTTTCGCTTGAACTGTAAGTCGATGGTTCTCCCACGGTATGAGTTAGAATTGAGCCTGAAATCTTAGGCAGAATATTTTCATAATCCTTTGCAATATTCTCATATGTATCAAGAGGCATCACCTGGACAGCAGCGGTTCTGGGAATATTAACTGTCATTGCCTGTTCTGTATATGTACCGTCACCGTTTGATGTATAGGCCGTATACTCATAAACCTCTAAAGGTATGGAGAATAACACGACTACATCCTCACCGGCTGTTGCGCTGTATGATACCGTTTGTTCCAGGGTGCTTGATTCTTCTGTTTCGTAAGTAAATCCTGCCATTACCGTAGCTTCTGCTTCTACTTTTGCAACTTCTACCCCGAATACCTCGAATGATTGCTCATAACTTACATAGGCACCTGCTTCAATTGTGGTATTAAAGGTATCTCCTCCCCCTTCACCTTTTGTAGATGAATAGGATGTAGTTGATTCTGCATAATTTCCGGAAAGATCATCTCTGTCCAGCAAGTCTGAAAAATAGGGTGGAGATGCAAGTACTGCCATGATTTTTGGGTCCGAGTAAATAAAATAATGCCTGCCCGTATATTGCATAAATGACGTATCATTATCAGTATTTTGCATGCATATCGAAGTTGAAGTATCTACTTCCCACTTATCCTGGTAAGGATTGGAATTACTGAAATCCAGCACACTTATATAAGTTTTGTTGGGCGTGAATGAATAACATGATTCAGAAGAACTTATATAATAAGTTCTTATACCCAAGAGCTTATGAAACCAGCTTTTATAGTAGTATGAAACACTTACATGACCTTCGGTTTCCACTTTTGACATGGTTTGCTGCATTGTTACCAGGGTTTCATAGCCGAGTCCTGTCATATCTCCGGAAACAGCACCGTATTCAACGTAATAGTCCTTATTGCCTGCATTGTGCCCGTATTGGTCCAAGGGTGCAACTATTTCCAGTCCGGCATCGCTATAGGAAATCTGCAGGCTGTCTAAATACAAATACGGGGCTTCGCTCAGTCCTTGTTTTACAACTGCTAGGTTTGCAGGACACAAGGGTGATGAATAATATACTCCGTTATCTATGCTCATGGCAGAATTAACCAGTTGCCCTTTATCATCTTTTTCAAATAAATCGAAATTCTTGCTAACGTTAGAAACGAAGGATGTCCCGTTCCAGCTGTATATGGCAACATATCTGGTATTTAAATTTGAACGCTTTATATCAGCATCTGCCTGGCCTCCTAAAATTAGCAGTTCCTCTCCGCTTCCGGTCAAATCTCCATATGTAAAAGATGCACGGACAATATCTGACTTCCCGTATTTAGGATGGTCAAAGGTAAGGTCGAATTCCTGTGAGGACTGAAGCATGCGGCTGGTAGCTCCAAACATTATAACAGCCTTGCTGCCTTTGTTGTTATTAGGGCCGTAATAATAACCCCAGGTTGCGCCTATATCTGTCTTACCATCTTTGTTAAAATCACCGGATACGAGGGATACCATGTTTGATACATAGCCCTCTTCTTTTAATGAATAGGTCCATGCTACAGACCATTGGTCCGCATTCTTGTAGGCCTTGCTTCCTTGTCCTGTGGTTGTTTTTAAATCGTAAACAACTATCCTGGAACCGTTTAATTCGGGTATGAATACCGCAATTTCGTCGATACCGTCACCATCGTAATCTCCGGTTGTAATCTGAAGATAATTTTGCATCAGGTAAGGAGATGTGGCGAAGTCTTCTTCTATATCGGTAATCAAGCCGCTTGGGTTTCCTATTGACTTGGTTTTAGGAATCAATGTTATGGGGCTTCCGTATTCACCTTTATTGTTATCATCGGTGTAATTATCGCCAATTCTGATATAGAGGCCGCCGTTTTCGCTGTTCTCGCCCGTGTAGAGAAGAACATTCTGCCTCGATTTCCCTTCTTTATTTCCGTCGAAGTTACCACCGGCAACCTTGGATGAACCGATTGTAAATTCTCCTGTTGTCGGGCTGTTCAGCCTGGTTTCTACACTATAATTGTCCGGCTGCAAATAGTTTTGTCCGCCCATGGTGACATAAGAGCCGTAAACGTTAGTTATTCCTGAAGCAATAGTCATTTGATTCTTTTTTTGCATGACTTGTTGGGTAGTCTTGCTGGTAGTATCATTATGACCATAAATAGTCCCAACCAAAGAATTGCTTAAATCATTTTGCGGATGGATGGTTGTCAGTTGATTTAATCCCACCACATACAATTCACTCACGGGATTAATGGTCACAGTGTCTTTGCCGTAAGGATTTGAAGTATCGTTTTCGTTATATCCTTCCGGCACCTTGCTGGTGTCAATACCTAATGCCGCCAAAGCATCCATATCCGCCATGCTGGTATCTTCCGCCGCCAAAGCATAATTGAAGTTTACCGGTAATATTGAAAGCAGCATGCAGAAAACCAGCAAAACAGAAATTGCCTTTTTAACTTTCATTTTGCCCTCCTTTATATCATTAAATATGATTTTTTCATACTAAATTTTTTAATGATACAAATTATAAGGCAAAAAAATTTTTTTGTATTGTGACTATATGTCACTGATTTATGAAATTTCGACAAAAAAACCGTGTCATTCTGAGGGCGCCAGCCCGAAGAATCCCATCCTACATGAGATCCTTCGCTTCGCTCAGGATGACAAAATGCGGTGTTCCTTCGCTTCGCTCAGGATGACAGGTGATCCGCTCAGGATGACATATTGCGCTCAGGATGACAAAATGTTCTCAAGATGACAAATTGTTCTGATAATGAAAAAGTGGGACAGTGAATCATCCACTGTCCCACGATTTGATAACTTGGTTCTATAATAAATGTTGG
>DCDC01000037.1 GCA_002316225.1 Firmicutes bacterium UBA1065
TTCTATTTCAATACCTGCCAAAAGCATTTCCCTGTTTTTTTCCAGCTGGGCCTGCTGGGCGTCGGCATATATAATATAATAATCATTTCTAGCCATTATGCTCAAAACCTGATTGCTGAGCAAATCAAGTTCTTGACCCTTAATTGCAGCTTCTTTTTCTCTTTCATTTATTATTTCAAGAGGTATAGCCATTATTTCTTCAGCTGCCTGTTTAGCACTTCTTCCCTCTTTCCTTGCTTCTTTAACCTGAGCTATAGCGTCATCGATTTTCCACATTTCCCTGCTGTTTTCGGTTGCTATTCTCACCGCGTCCTCCATGGACAGCATCATGGGCTCAGCTTCTGCCAGAGTCTCAACTGCTGCCACCTGGTCATCAACAGAATCTTCTGCGGCAGCCATATTTGTTAAAGTACCTAATACCAACAGCATCACCATGAATATAGATAGTATTCTTTTCATTTTTTCCTCCTTCATCGGTTATCTTACCGCAAATCCCTTGTAAAGCAAATCAAAAATAACATCGTCTTCCTTTATTTCTTTTTCCTTCATATTTGACTTCAGCCTTATATATTGACTCATGGTTCCGACAAGCATGCATGCTATTATTTCGGACCGGATGTTATTTAAGACAACGCCTTCTTCCTTGCCCTGGTCAATGATACCGCATATTAAATCGTACATTTCAAAAATTTTACCGATTATAGCCTTTATGGTATCTTCAGATATTATATTTTTGCTTGACAAGATATTGTCCAGGGTGATGTCTGATTCCATCCTAAGGTTTTCATTGAATAAAATCAACAATTTATTGTGAAAAGTATCATTTAATTCAGAAATATTTTTTATTTTGTCAATTATTTGATTCACATATTCAATACATGTTTCATCAAATATGTCTTGTTTGTTTTCAAAATACTCGTAGAGGGTTCCCTTACCCACACCGGCACCTAAGGCAATTTCCTCCACTTTTGTATTGTGAAAGCCTTTATCCTTGAATAAAGCCATGGCTGATTTCAATATATCCTGGCGCTTATGCTTTTTATCTTCCATGATTCCTCCCCCTCTCTCAGCCTGTTATTTCGGTAATTCTGTCTTTCTTAATCTTTCTTTTGAAAAACTCCGTCATATCATCAAATATAGTATACATGACAGGAACTATCACCAATGTCAGGACCGTGGATAATGACAAGCCTCCGATTACGACTACACCCATGGATTGGGACAGTTCAGCCCCTTCCCCTAAGCCCAAGGACATGGGCACCAGGCCTAAGATAGTGGTCAGGGCAGTCATCATAATGGGTCTTATTCTGATAGGCCCAGCCTTCATTATGGCAAGATTCCTGTCTTCTCCTCTTCTTCGCCTCTTGTTAATATAATCAACCAGGACAATGGCATTGTTAACAACTATCCCTACCAGGATTATCAATCCTATTATGCCTATTACGTTGAGAGGAAGTCCCGTGACAAACAGGGCGATAAAGCCTCCGGACAAGGCAAGCGGCACGGAAAACATGATTGACAAAGGCTGGATCAAGGATTCAAACTGGGCTGCAATTATCATGTAAACCAGGGCTATTGCCAACAGCATCACTAAGAATAAGTCCCTGAAGGTTTCTTCTATCTGCTCTATTTCTCCGCCAAACACGTAGCTGTAGCCCAAAGGCATTTCATAGTCTTTTAAAAGCTCTTCTATTTCATTGGAAGCAGATTGGATATCCCTGCCCACAACGCTGCCTGATACGGTCAAAACCCTTACCTGGTTTTCCCTTTGTATGCTTATGGGCCCTTTTTCAACTTTTATGTCGGCAACTTCAGTCAGGGGTACGGTACTTCCCATGGGAGTCTGAATAGGGAGCATTTCCAAGTATGAAATGCTTTCTCCATAAACATTATCTGCTTTTAACACAACGTCTATTTCATCACCGTTAATCTTATAGGTTGTAACCTTTGAGCCGGACAGGGCATTTGCTATGGAACTTCCGATTTGGGCGGTAGTTAAGCCGTATTGGGATGCTATGGCCCTGTCTGTAATAATCTGAACCTGGGGGATTCCGTCTTCGTAGCTTGTAGTAACTTCCCTAGTTCCTTCAACCCTTTCGATTATTCTTTTAAAATCATCTCCTATGGTCTTAAGGGTATCCATATCATCACCCTTGATGGTGATGCTTATTGCTCCTGTTGTCATCCCCATCATCATAGTCGAAGATTCCGAGACACTTATCTCCGCACCGGGTATATCCCTTGTCAAGGACCTTATTTCGTCGCTTATTTCTTTTGCACTCCTGTCCCTTTCATCCAGGCTCTTTAACAAAACAACCACAGACCCGGAGGAAGAGCTTCCCAAACCATACATTTGTCCTCCTCCTGCAGAGGAAAACACTGTTTCGATTTCCGGAATTCCTGAAATTGCTTCCTTAATTTCTTCCAGGAGGGCATCTATATCTTCAATTTCAGACCCTGCCGGCAAATCGGCGCTTATATTTATCATACCTTCATCGGTTGCGGGAAAGAATTCCGCTCCCACCGTGTATACCATCAGAACGCTTACTACAAACAAGGCAATACTAAGCACTATTGTAAGAAAACGGTGCCTTAAACTGTAACCCAGGATTTTTTTATAGAAAACAACTATAGGCCCATGTTTTTTCTCCTGTTCTTCTTCTGATTCCAAATTTCTCACTGAAATCAGCTTTGATGAAAGCATGGGCACAAGGGTGAGAGCAATAACCAAGGAACTTAACAAAGCAATTGTTATTGTGAGGGCAAATTCTTTAAATAAAATTGCAGCCAAGCCTCCGGTGAATACTATGGGTAAGAATACCGCTATAGTAGTCAAAGTAGAGGCCGTGACCGCCATGGCCACTTCGTTTGTTCCGTCAACGGAGGCTGTAATCCTGTCTAAACCTAAGCTTCTGTTCCTGTAGATATTTTCAAGAACAACAATGGAGTTGTCTACCAGCATTCCAACCGCTAAGGCGAAAGCTCCCAGGGTCATCATATTCAAGGTTATACCTGCGAAAAACAGCATTACAAAGGTTGTTATAATGGAAAAAGGTATTGAAATAGCTATTACCAGGGTGGTTTTGAAGCTTCTCAGGAAAACCAGGAGTATGAGTATGGCTAATATACCTCCCTGGGTGGCAGTTTTTATCAGGTTATCTATGGCTAAATTTATATAGTCCGCCTGGTTAAATACGGTAACCAATTCCAAATCAGGGTATTCGGCCTTCAATTTTTCTATTTCCTTATCGATAGATCTCGCAACATTTACCGTATTGGCATCGGACTGCTTCATAACGGATATCTGAACAACTTCCTTGCCGTTTAACTTGGTTATTGAGGATTGGTCCTTATTTCTTAAGCTGACATCGGCAATATCTTTAAGCCTTATGGTTCCACCCGTTGGTAGGGGTATGGGCAAACTCTTTATTTCTTCCAGGGATTTAAATTCTCCCGTGGTCCTTACCGTAAGCTCATTAGTCCCCTTTTTTACCGTTCCTCCCGGCATATTCAGGTTTTCGGCAGCCAGTATCTGGGCCACATAAGAAGAAGATAAATTGTACCCTTTAATCATTTCTTCCTTTAAAACTATCTCAACTTCCTGTTCCAGGCCGCCGGTCACCGAAGCCGAAGCAGTACCTTCTATTCGCTCGATGCGGGGAGCTATTACATCCTCAGCTATCTTTTGAGTGGTATAGAGGTCTCCCTTGCTCGAAACTGCCAGTTGAACTATGGGAATGGCATTAGGGTCTAACTTCAAGGCAAGGGGAGATGATGTCCCTTCAGGCAAATAACCTTTGATTATATCGATTCTTTCTCTTATTTGAAGCATTATTTCATCCATATCGGTATTAAAGGCAAACTGCATCAATATTAGGGAAGATCCTTCACTGGAAATCGAAATTATATCTTCGATGTTTTCAACCGTGGACAAGGTTTGTTCCAGGGGTCTGGATATAATGTTTTCTATTTCCTCAGGTCCTGCTCCCTGGTAGCTTGTCTGTACCATTACATAGGGCAGGTCCATTTGAGGAAGCAAATCTATCTGAAGCTTGCTGTAAGATACCGCTCCTATGACAATCATCATGAGGATTATCATAGTGATTGTAACAGGTTTTTTGACCGAAAATTTTGCAAGCATTCTTATTCACCCCTTACAACCTTGATTTTGCTGCCATGGCTTATGTAATCCTGGCCCTTCACTATCACCTTTTCTCCCTGTGAGAGACCTGACTTTATTTCTACGTAAGCTCCGGTATCAAGTCCCGTCGTAACTTCCTTTTGAAGGGCACTGTCACCATCCGCTACAAACACAAATTGCTTGCCGTCACGCTCTTTAACGGCTTCTGCCCTGACGGCAAGAGCATTGTCTGTCTTATCGGTCTGCAAATAAACCTTGGCGAACATGCCCGGTTTAATGGTACCGTCATTTTCCAGGACTATGCTTACGGTATAAAGGTTTGTCATAATATCTGCCGATGAGCTTACACTGGTTATCACAGCCTCATTCCTATAATTTGCAGAACTTATTTCAACAAGGGCCTTATCCCCTGCCTTGACCTTGTTTACCAGGCTTGATGCTATTCCGAATTCAATGGTTACACTGTTTGAATCAACTATTGTAATGGGTGGATTAGCTGATGTTGCATATTGGCCTTCGACAATGTTGACACTTGAAACCACCCCTGATATGGGAGCCTTGACCTCTGCATTTTCAAGAGTGGATGCTGCGTTTTTATATGCCACCTCAGCCTGGTCCAGATTTTTTCTTGCAGCTTCCAGGGTTTCATCAGAAGCAGCCAATTTGGCCTGTTCATACTGGGTTTCCGGAACAACTCCCTCTTCATAGAGCTTCTTAATACGGTCAAAATTGTCCTTTGCGCTTTGCAGCTGAGCCGAGGTCACATCAAAGCCGGCCTTAGCCGCCTGGTAAGCGGCGTAAGCTTGATTCACCTGCTTTTGGATATCATCCTTATCCATGACAAAAAGCACGTCATCCTTTTCAACTTTGTCGCCGACTTTTACATTCACCTTTTCAACTTTTCCGGCTATTAAAGGAATTACATACACATCCTTATCGGCATATACTTTTCCCGTCACAAGGTTTTCTATGTATAAATTCATAGGCTTCAGGGTTTCCACTTCCACCGGTGTGTAAGCCTCTTCTTCATTAACTTTTGTTTCCTGGCCTGATGAACAGGCAGTAAAAATTAATGTCGTTATTAATAATAATGCTGCTAGTCTTTTCAAGTTTACCTCCAGATTTTCCGACCGACCGGTCAGTTTTTATAAAATTATAACATCCCCATATTTTACTGTCAATTATGGAATCTTGAGAAAGAGACATGATTTTATAGACTATTCATTGCTATGAATCCCAATCTGACAAGCTGGGGGCTTTAGCCCGAAGAATCTCTTGGGATCCTTCGCTTACGCTCAGGATGACTCCGTAACTTGTCATTCTGAGGGCTTTGGCCCGAAGAATCCCATGAGAGCCTTCTCTGCGTTCAGGATAACAATAGGACCTCTCGCTTCGCTCAGGATGACAAAGATGCGATTTTTTCTGAAATATGACAAAGGGATGATTCTTTCTGCAGGAAAACAAATGGACGATTCCTTCTACAGGATAAAAAAAGACGGTTCATTTTGGTATCAAAAAGAACCGTCTCTGAAATTAATATGCTCTTGCTGCGTAAATCATGTGTTTTGCAGGCTTGCCGCAAATGTGGCACTTGTCTCCCAAGTTTTCCTGCTCGAAAGGAATACACCTTATGGTTGCCCCGGTTTCTTCCTTCAGCTTGTCTTCGCAAGCCCTTTCACCGCACCACATCATTTTTGCAAATCCGGGCCTGTTGGGCAAGTCTTTTTTGTATTGTTCATAATCTTCTACTATATAAGTGTTGGCTTCCCTGTGGGCTTTAGCTTTTTCAAACAGGTCTTTCTGCATATTGTCAAGCATTTGAGCAATGGTGTCTTCGATGGTATCAAGTGATAAGGTTTCTTTCTCCAACTTATCCCTTCGGACGGCAACCGCCTGGTTGTATTCAATGTCCCTGGGACCTATTTCAATACGGATGGGGTAGCCCTTCATTTCGTATTGATTGAATTTCCATCCGGGTGAATATTCCGTGTTGTCATCAAGCTCTACCCTTATTCCTCTTGCTTTTAATCTTTCAAATAATTCATTTGCCTTCTCCAGGACCCCTTCCTTCTTTTGGGCTATAGGAATTATAACCACCTGCACGGGTGCCATTTTGGGAGGTAGTACCAGGCCCCTGTTATCGGAATGAACCATAATCAAACCGCCTATCAACCTGGTTGAGATACCCCAGGAGGTTGAATAAGGATATTGCTCCTGACCGTTCCTGCCCTGGAACTTAATATCAAAAGCTTTGGCAAAATGCTGGCCTAAGTTGTGGGATGTTCCGGCCTGCAAAGCCTGACCGTCATGCATCAGGGCCTCCATGGTATATGTGGCATAGGCACCGGCAAATTTTTCTTTTTCGCTTTTTTGGCCGACTACTACCGGCATAGCCATCAAGTCTTCCGCAACCTGCCTGTATATATCAAGCATCTGCAAGGTTTCTGCCTGGGCCTCCTCAGCTGTTTCGTGAAGGGTGTGGCCCTCCTGCCACAAAAATTCCGATGTTCTCAAAAATGGCCTGGTTGTTTTTTCCCATCTTACAACACTGCACCACTGGTTATACAAAAAGGGCAGGTCCCTGTATGAGTTAAGCCATTTTGCATACATGTGGCAAATAATTGTTTCCGATGTGGGCCTTATGACAAGCCTTTCCGTAAGGTCCTGGTTTCCTCCCCTTGTAACCCAGGCAACCTCGGGAGCAAAACCTTCCACATGTTCCTTTTCCTTATTTAGCAAACTTTCAGGAATCAGTAAAGGAAAATACATGTTTTTATGGCCGGTTTCCTTAAATTTGGCATCGGCATATGCCTGAATCTTCTCCCACAAGGCATATCCGTAGGGTCTTATTACCATGAAGCCCTTAACCGGTGAATAGTCAACCAATTCATTTTTCATTATTACATCCGTATACCACCTGCTGAAGTCTTCCTCCATTGGGGTGATTTCTTTTACAAATTCTTTTTCCTTCTTAGACATTATTTCTCCCTTCCTTCATAGATATATCCATATTTTGTTGCACTAGATTCCCAAAAAAAACCGCCTCTTGACAAAGAGGCGGATATCCGCGGTACCACTCTAATTACTGTCAACAGAATGACTATTGACAGCACTCATTTACATAAGGGGGGGACCCTTTGAGTTGCTACCCTCAAATACTCCGAGGCGGGTTCGAATTACATTGGGCCGAAAACCTTCCACCGGTGATTTTCTCTCTATAGACCGTATAAATCTACTATTCCTCTTCACAGTAACTATTAAGTTGTATACATAATATAAAAATTTATTGTCATTGTCAACAACTTTAAATACTTTTTCAATCCGGAAAACATGAAAATTATGTGAAAGTTGTCTTGAAGTTCCAGGCACATAATTGTATAATTAATATGTCTTTATTATTAAATGAGGAGGAGTAATCGATGAAAAAAACATTAAGTTTAGTATTGGTTGTATTACTGATTCTAAGCAGTTTCAGCTTCGCTTTTGCACAGGATGCTGAAACCGTAAAAATTACTGTTATTCACACAAATGATACTCATTCAAGATTGGAAGGATCAAGCTCCGAAATTGGTTTTGCCAAGATAGCAACTCTTATTAAGGAAGCAAAAGCTGCAAATCCAAATACATTGGTTCTTGATGCAGGAGATACCCTCCACGGTATGCCCATCGTAAACATCTCCAAGGGCTTAAATGCAATCAAGGTTTTGGAAGCAGCAGGTTATGATTACATGACCTTAGGAAACCATGACTTTAATTACGGCAAGGACAGGCTGTTTGAATTAAGAGATTTGTCCAAGGTAGGAATGTTGAGTGCAAACATTGTTGATGAAAAAGGTGAATATGTTTTTACTCCTTATGCTATTAAAGAAGTAGGCGGTGTAAAGGTTGGTATTTTCGGTCTTTCAACACCTGATACCGTAATAGTGACCCATCCCAAAAATGTAGAAGGATTAACATTCAAGGATCCCGTTGAAGTATCAAAAGAAATCGTAAAAGAACTTGAAGGCAAGGCTGATGTAATAATTGCACTGGCGCATGTGGGCCTCGATGAAAGCTCAACTGTAACATCAAAGGCTATAGCCGAAGAAGTTGATGGAATCGACCTGATTATAGACGGACACAGCCATACCCTGTTAGAAAACGGCCTCTTGGTAAATGGTACCTTGATTGTTCAGACAAAGAATTACGGTGCAAACTTAGGTTATGTTGATATAGAAGTTGCAAACGGCCAAGCAACCAATATGTCTGCAAGACTTCTACCTGTTGAAAACACTGCAGAAGTTGTTCCCGACCCCGATTTAGCTGCCTATATTGAATCAATCAATCCAAAAAATGACCCGGCCTTCCAGGTAGTAGTAGCAAAAACAGATGTATATTTGGACGGAGTCAGAGAAAATGTAAGGACCAGGGAAACTAACTTAGGTAACCTTTCGGCTGATGCGGCAAGAGCTGCAACAGGCGCTGACGTTGCCTTTGTAAACGGCGGCGGCATCAGGGAAGATGTTCCTGTTGGCGATATTACTAAAGGTAAGATAGCTGCCATATTCCCCTTTGGTAACCTGATTGTTGTAAAGAAAATCACAGGGGAAGACCTGAAAGCAATGCTTGAATGGTCAGTAAGCGATTATCCTGCAGCAAAGGGTGCTTTCCTCCAGGTAAGCGGACTTGAATTTTCATTCGACCCGGCAAAAGAAGCAGGTTCCAAGGTTCTGGAAGTAAAAGTCGGCGGCCAGCCATTAGACTTAACCAAGGAATATACTGTTGCGGTAAATGACTTTATGGCAGCCGGCGGAGATGGCTACGAAATGCTTGCTAATTATAAGGTTGAAGCCGAATACGGAACTTATGAAGAAATCGTAATAGATTACCTGACAACAAACGGAACAAAAGGCAGTGAAGTTTCGGGAAGAATTAAGGTTGTAGAAACTGTTGCTGAAGAGCCTGAACCGGTTGAAGAACCCGCACCTGCAGAGCCAGCTCCGGTTGAACCTGCACCTGCTGAAGAAGTTATCTACATAGTTGTTCCCGGTGACGTTCTGTGGAAAATAGCAGCAAAATACGGACTTACTTATCAGGAATTAGCTGAATACAACAAAATAGCAAATCCTCATTTAATTTTCCCTGACCAGGTAATTAGAATTCCAAACAAATAATATAACAAGTTTAATATAAGAATGAGGCTTTGAAAAACAAAGCCTCATTTTTTTACAATCCCTATGTCATTCTGCCCTATGCCATCCTGAACGTAAGCGAAGGATCTGTCAATTGTCATCCTGAGCGTAAGCGAAGGATCTCATACTTAATCTATTTCTTCCCATTTATTGTTATAACCGTCAGTTCAGGTATTGCCATAAAACGCAAGGGCAGGGTTGAAGTTCCCAGACCTACATTTACGTATACCTTGGTCTGCCTGTAATTATTCAGGTCATACATACCCCTTATGTATTTTTGCGCCAAAGGGGGTGTGTAGCTGAT
>DCDC01000094.1 GCA_002316225.1 Firmicutes bacterium UBA1065
CTTTTTGAGCCGATAGATACTTCGGGCTAAAGCCCTCAGGATGACACTATGTGAGCTCATGAGAATCCTCGGGCTAAAGCTCTCATAATGACAATTCTCGGAATATTCATAACAATGACATTAAGTTTTCAAAAGGATATATTTGAAATTTTAGCCATTATTGCAGCAGCTTCCGCCCTGGTTAAGAAGGAGTCGGGGCTGAACATTCCCGGACCCTTGCCGGACATGATGCTGTTAGTGTAAACGGCTTTTATTGCCTTGATTTCTTCTTCATTCAAATTTTCTATATCAGTGAAAAGGGTTTTTATATCCAATGAAGAAAACTCTTCACTGATTTCAAACAGCTTGGCTATAATTACAGCTGCTTCTTTTCGTGTTAAATTTTCCGGAAGATTAATGGTTTCGTCTACCAAACCCAGCTCATAAATATCTTTTACATATTCCACGGCCCATGGGTTGATGTTCCCGGCATTTTGCAGGAAATCAGCCGTTACATCCGGTTCTGCCGATATTTTTTCGGGCTCCTGTGATTCTTCCGGTTCTTGTGATACTTTTTTATGGTCAGATTTTGATTTTTTAGATTCTTTTTCCGATTCCAATAATTCTACTTCCTCGGCCGGAGACTCTGTATCATAGCCCACATAGTCCAAGGTTTTGCTCAAGAGTATGCAGAATTCTTCCTTGGTAATATATTTGTCAGGGTTGAAATTTTCTGCTTCACTGACAATACCCTTAGCAAACAAGTCCATAATTATTTTTCTTGCCCAGTGGAAAGAAATATCTTCAAATGCATATAAGCCATGCTCTATATCTCCGGTTCTAAGGAGGAAGTTTCTTTCTATCCACCCCTGGGTATTATCATCGATATAAACCTTGTACCAATAGTAGCCGTTTTCAAGTACGGGTCCATCATCTATAAGACCCAGCTGATTTGGGGAAAGGCCATGGACATAATTGCCTGCAGGGGCATCTCTCAAATAAAATTTGTCCCTTAACCCATCGGTCCTTACGAAATCTCCCTTTTCATAAAGAACTATGCCGCCGCTGTGGGTATATTCCGGGGTTGGAACCGTTAATGACCGGCTTGGTTTTCCCGTTGCAGGAAGATATGAGAAATCTATATTGTGGATTTTTCCACCGTATTCCTTTTCAATAACATCATAAACCAACTGCTGGTAGGTGTATTTTTTTGCAGAGGATGAAACCACATTGGGATTGTTGCTCCCCACCCATCCGTTGTAGGCCCAAAGGGCAAAATACCAGTTTTCCAAAATATTGGGGTCCATGTTTCCCACACTTGAAACCATTTTGCTGGAACTCATGTTCCACTTGCTGAGAAGTACGTCAGCACCCGCCTCTATATTGTACATGATGTCATATTTAAGCCTTTCAGAGTCATAGCCTCCGCTTTTGTTGTTTATCTGCATGAGGCCTATGCTTGTACCAGTTATCTTGGGACTCCCGTTCTTATTGAAATGTTCATAACAAGATTCAACTCTTGCGATTGCCTTTAAAAGAATGGAAGGAATGGCTCTTTTTTGAGCTACCCACTCAATCATATGCTCTAATTCTTCTCTTGTCGGATTAACACCGGCATAGGCAAATGTGTTTATTAGAAATACGAAAACTAAGATTATTAAAATAGTTTTTCGGGCGGCGGTATTAAATATTTTCATATTTAACCTCCCTCATAGATTTAGTCTTAACCGAGATTAATTTGTATGCGGTCAATCATATTTAATACTTCGTTTTTGATTTTTTCCAGGTTTTCGGTTGCTTCGTCCTTACTTTTTCCGTTGATTGAAAAGTATACCTTTAACTTGGGTTCCGTACCTGATGGTCTCAATACAAGCCAGGACCCGTCTTCAAATGAAAACTTCAAAACATCGGATTTTGGATAAGATATTCTTTCCGTTGTTCCATTTATCAGGTCGCATGATATGCTCAGCTTGT
Organism: Firmicutes bacterium UBA1065; assembly: GCA_002316225.1. GTDB lineage: Bacteria > Bacillota > Clostridia > Tissierellales > Sedimentibacteraceae > Sedimentibacter. Next base: position 1,954 of record DCDC01000094.1, read on the forward strand.
AATCGATTATAGCGGGTATCTTCTTCCCGGCCAGGAAATTCAGTTTGTTTTCCCTGAAATATTCCATGATGGCTTTCATTTTGCTTTGGCCTGTCAGACCGGAAAAAGTCAATGAAAGGGTTTCCTCTATATAATAACCATGCTCATCATATATTTCGGCCAAAACATCCACTAATGTCTTGCCTTGTCCTTTATAATATGCAGCCATTTCACAAATGAGCATAGAAGCAATTACCGCATCCTTATCTCTTACAAAAGTGCCTGCCAAATAGCCATAGCTTTCTTCATATCCGAACAAGAAATTATATTCTTTTGTGTCTTCGAATTTTTGCATCAATTCAGCTATATATTTAAAACCGGTCAAGGTATCAAAGGTTGTCACCTTGTATTTTCCCGCAATGCAGTCAGCAAGCTCGCTCGTCACCACTGTTTTGACTATTGCAGGATTCTCGGGAATTCTCTCCTGTTCATTCAAAGATGCAAGCAAATAATTTAATAGCAAGGCTCCAGTTTGATTACCGTTTAAGGGCACATATTCTCCTTTATGCCTTACCACTGCTCCCACACGGTCGCAATCAGGGTCTGTTCCGATTATTATATCAGCATTCAGGTCCCCGGCTTTTTTGATTGCCAGATCAAAAGAGCTTATTTCTTCGGGGTTTGGTGACTTGACCGTTGAAAACTCCGGATCCGGATTTTCTTGCTCTTCAACCACAAATACATTTTTGTATCCCATTTCGTCCAGGACTCTTCTTACGGGCTTGTTTCCGGTCCCGTGAAGAGGAGTGTAGACAATTCTGATGTCCTTGTCAACATCATTTCTTAAGCTCAAACTTTTTATTTGATTTATGTAAGATGTATCAAGTTCATCTCCGATTATCTGAATCCTCGGATTTCCCTCAAATTCCTCCGATTTTATGTCCTCGAGCTTAACCTGGTTGATTTTTTCAATGATTTTATCTGCATCCTGCACAACCTGGCCTCCAAATCGGTCATATACCTTGTAACCGTTGTATTCGGGAGGATTATGGCTGGCAGTTATTACAACCCCTGCCTTGCATTTATAATACCTCACCGCATAGGATAAAACCGGGGTCGGCCTGAGGCTGTCAAAAAGATATACTTTTATATTGTTTGCAGCAAAAACACATGCAGTTTTCTCCGCAAATTTTTTTGACATATACCTTGAGTCATATGCGATTGCTGCAGAAATTTCTTCGTTTTTATATTTTTCAATCAAATAATTTGCAATTCCCTGGGTTGCCTTTGCAACGGTAACTAAGTTCATTCGATTTGTGCCTGCACCGATCTTCCCCCTCATACCACCGGTGCCGAACTCTAAATCCTTGTAGAACCTGTCTTCTATTTCACTCTCAATTTTTTCAATTTCTTTTAATTCTTTTTTTAGCTCATCATCTACATATGGACTGTTAAGCCATACTTCATATTTTTTATCGTACATATCCTCGCCCCTTATTCTAAATCAATAGATTTTATATATTTAATCAAGCCTTCCCTTAGTTGTTCATTTTTTAAGGCGAAATCAATGTTGGCTTCAAGAAAGCCTAACTTGCTGCCCACATCATATCTTCTTCCCTCAAATACATATGCATATATCTTTTCAAAATTACAAAGATTTTTCAGTCCGTCCGTAAGCTGAATCTCTCCGTTCACGCCGGCCTTGGTATTTTCAAGCATCTTGAAGATCTCAGGTGTTAATATGTACCTGCCTAGTATTGCAATATTTGTTGGTGCCTTATTCTTGTCCGGCTTTTCAACCAAATCATACACACTATAAATTCTATCGTTAATTTTATTGCCTGAAATTATACCGTATTTATTGACTTTCTCCCATTCCACCGGCTGCACCCCAAGAATCGTGGACCCGTACTCTTCAAAAATCTCCAGCATTTGTGCAAGGCAGGGCTTTTTTGAATCCACCACATCATCGCCTAATAGTACCGCAAAAGGTTCATTTCCAACAAAGGCCCTGGCGCAATATATTGCGTGCCCCAGGCCTAAAGGGTCTTTCTGCCTAACTGTATGAACATTTATCAGCTTAGATATATTTCTGATTTCTTCAAGCAGTTCTTCCTTATTAGTACTCTCCAGGTTGCATTCAAGTTCTACCGCTCTGTCAAAATGCTCTTCTATTGAACTCTTGTTTCTTCCCGTAATTATTAATACATCTTCTATTCCCGAAGCAACAACTTCTTCTACTATGTACTGTATTGTCGGTTTATCCACTATGGGCAGCATTTCCTTAGGAATTGCTTTGGTCGCAGGCAAAAATCTGGTGCCCAAGCCTGCCGCAGGTATTACTGCCTTTCTAACTTTCATATTTGACCTCTTTCTAAATTTAAGGACATACCTCTATCAGCCACCCTGCATAGGATATCTTACAATAGAAGCGTGTCCCTATACCACTATCTAACCAACATTATAATTTGATCTAATATTTTCGGTAAGCAGAGAATCTTTCAATACATCCATATGCTCCAGGGACTGTCCTGTTCCCTTGGCAACACAGGATACGGCATCCTCAGCTATGGTCACCTTTAATCCTGTCCTTTTTTCAAGGAGTTTATCCATCCCGTGAATCAGGCATCCGCCGCCTGTCATCACTATACCCTTTTCACTAATATCGGCAGCTAATTCAGGCGGAGTTTTTTCAAGAACCGAATGTACGGCATCAGCTATTGCGGTAAGAGTTTCTTCCATGGCTTCAAGCAAGTCGGAAGATGAAATCGTCAAATTTACCGGCAAGCCTGTTACCAAGTTCCTGCCCCTTACTTCCATGAACTTGTCTTCTTCCACCGGAAATGCGGTACCGATTTTAATCTTTAATTCCTCAGCACTTCTCAAACCAATCATTACATTGTATTTTTTTCTCACATACCTTACGATGGCTTCATCGCATTTATCGCCGGCAATCTTTATGGACCTGCTGACAACAATACCGCCTAAGGATATAACCGCTATATCCGTCGTACCTCCGCCCATGTCAATGACCATATGGCCGGATGGCTTCGTTATATCAAGACCGGCTCCTATGGCAGCAGCAACCGGCTCCTCAATCAAATAGGTCTTTTTGGCTCCTGCATTATTGCTTGCTTCAAGAACCGCTCTTTTCTCAACTTCTGTTACTCCGCTTGGAACACAAACGATAACCCTGGGCTTTATTATTGAATTGCCAACGGCCTTTTTTATGAAGTATTTTAACATTTTCTCCGTAATGTCGAAATCCGATATAACTCCGTCTCTCAATGGCCGAATGGCTACTATATTGCCCGGAGTCCGTCCAAGCATCTTCCTGGCTTCTTCTCCCACTTCAAGTATTTTGTTTGTATTAATATCAATTGCCACAACAGAAGGCTCATTAATAACTATACCTTTTCCTTTAATATAAACCAAGACGCTGGCAGTACCCAGATCGATGCCTATATCCATTCTCAGACCCATTTTTATCCTCCATGACTTTAGTAGTATGCTTATCCTCAACTCATTAATGAAAGAATTATAACATACAAGCAAACTTATTTCAATTTTTTTGTCGCCGTCCAATGAAAAAATGCCTGCATGGCAGACATTTATCATTCTTAATTGACTATTTTTTAAGCAATTTTTTGATTTTCTTAACCGGATCCAGCAATTCGCTCAATGAGTTGTCATAGTTTAAAGTATCTATTATATTGGCTATGTATTTTGACATGTCGACTTCCGTATACCAAGGCTTTTTCAGCAGTTCCGGCCTTCTGTAAATCATGTTTGTAGTGAAAACCCTGGATATTATTCCGTCCTTGTAAGCCTTGTCAAACTTGTCAAAGCCTTCGGTAAACAATCCAAATGATGCAAACACATAAACATTTCTTACTTTTCTTTCCTTTAGTTTACCGGCAACATCAATCATCGAATCTCCCGAAGCAATCATGTCGTCAACAACTATAACATCCTTACCCTCTAAGTTGCCTCCCAGGAATTCATGGCCTATCACGGGATTCTTGCCGTTTACTACCACGGTATAGTCCCTTCTCTTGTAGAACATTCCCAGATCAAGCTCCATAACCGATGAATAATAAATACACCTGGTCATGCCGCCTTCATCGGGAGATATAATCATCATGTGGTCCCTGTCAATTTTAGCTTCAGGCACTGTTCTTACAAATGCCTTTATCATTTGATAGTAAGGGTGAAAATCTTCAAAACCATGAAGAGGAATTGCATTTTGCACTCTCGGATCATGTATATCAAAAGAGATGATATTTTCAACTCCCATTGATGTAAGTTCCTGCAATGCCAGGGCACAATCCAACGATTCCCTGGTAGCCCTCTTATGCTGTCTGCCTTCATAAAGCATGGGCATTATTACCGTTATACGCTTAGCTTTACCGTTCATTGCAGCAATTATTCTTTTTAAGTCCTGGTAGTGATCATCGGGGCTCATGGGCACTTCCATGCCGTACATTTTGTAAGTCACTCCATAATTAAAAACATCTGCCAATATGAATATATCATGACCCCTTACGGTTTCATTTATTACTCCTTTTGCTTCACCCGAGCCAAATCTTGGACAAGTAGCATCCAATATGAAGGTGCCTTTAAAGTCTGAGCCGTTTGAATAAATAACTCCATTCTTATCCTGTCTCCAGACCTTTAAATAGTAGTCTATTCTTGAAGCTATTTCTTCGCATCCCTTCATTGCAATTATGGATAATTTCCCAAATGGTTTGGGTTCTTCAAAAGTGCAATCGTTTATACTCATTTTTTCCTCCTGTATAACCTTATCATGTTACATTCTATCAAAAAATAAATAATTGTCAAAAGAATATATATGCTTGATTATTAAATTATTTTAATAATATAAGCATAAAAAAAGTCCTTATGCGGACCCTATGAATACCCGGTAAGGTGTGTTATTATAAATTTTTACAAATATATTTGGGCTATTTTTTCCGACAGGATTTCATATGTGAATGGCTTTTCTATAATCATGACTCCTTTTTTCATAAGTTCTTCATATTCAGCCTCCTGGGCAAAGCCGGTTATAAAAATTACCACAGCTTCTTCATTTATGAGGGTAATTCTTTCAAAAAGTTCCTTGCCGCTCAGTTCAGGCATTATTATATCCACCACTGAAAAGGATATGTCCCTGTAATTCTTTTCATAGTATTTCAGTGCGTCAAGAGGAGAATTGAATTTAACCACATCATATCCCAAATCCTCCAGCATTTCAGCTTCAACATCCAAAACATTTACATCATCATCAACCAGCATGACGGTATTGTTCTTATCCTCGGTTATTTTTTTGTTATCTGGTACACAGTATTCCTTGTGTATGGGAATAAATATTTCAAACCTGGTCCCTAGACCGGGAGTGCTTGTAACATTCAAATAACCGCTGTGGGATTTGACCGTACCGAACACCACGGACAAGCCTAAGCCCGTTCCCTGCGATTTGGCTTTAGTAGAAAAATAGGGCTCAAATATCCTGTGGAGTATATTGCTATCAATTCCTGACCCGTTATCCTCCACGTATATTTGAATATATTGGCCTGGCTTGATTTTTACATCGTGGCTTAAAGTCATCTCAGAATATATCACCGTATCCATGGTGCCAATTTTAATGGTACCGTTGTTTTTAATCGCATCCTTGGAATTTAAAATTATGTTTACCAGCATGCTTTCAAGCTGGGATTCATCCCCCATTATAACTTCGTCATTGGCATCATAGCTGTATATCAGGTCGATTTCCTTGCTGAGTATGAATTCCATCATTTTACAGGTGTTATCCATTATTTTCTTTAAGTTTACCGGCCGGTTGCTGCTGGATTTTTTCTTTGAAAACATGAGAATTTTTTTGGTGAGCTCAGCTGCGCTTTGTGAAATATGTATAATCCTTTCGGCATAATCATATATCTTGTCCAGATCTTTTGTTTTCTTAATCATGGTGGCATTGCCTATTATACTCATAAGGTGATTATTGTAGTCATGAGCAATCCCGCCGGATAATTGACCTAAGGCAGCCATCTTTTCATTATATTTTTCGGTTATAATCTCCGATTCATCCCTGCAAACATCTTCATTTAACCCGTATTCCTTCATTATCTTACTCCTTACCCCTTTAATTGTAGTAGATAATATATACCCAGATTTCTAAATTTTTTGTTGAATAATGTCGAAAGATAAAATTAAACAAAAAAAAGCAACATCCGACGTCGCGAAGATCGTCAAATGTTGTTTATAATGGTGATCCATCGGCGATTCGAACGCCGGACACCTTGATTAAAAGTCAAGTGCTCTGCCTGCTGAGCTAATGGATCAATAAGCATTAACTTTTACATAATAATGTTTATGTTGTTTTTTGTCAACACCTTTTTATATTTTTTATATATGTGATAGGATTTCCTGAATTAATTGAAAATATGATATCGTTGACTTATATTTTGTGAAATGTTAAAATTAAAGAAAAAAACGAGGTGATGTCATGGCATTTAACATGGTTGCAGGGCATGCAAGGTGGCCGAAAGTAAACGATGCAATTTTTGGACTGGCAGCAAAAGCAAAAGAGGCAGTAGAGAAGTACGGGAAAGAAAATGTAATTGATTCAACCCTTGGAGCCTTAGTTGATGACAACGGAGACCTGATTTGCCTTAATACTGTATACCAGGAATTAAAATCATTGCCTAATGCAGCTATTGCAGCATATGCTCAGGTAGCAGGCCAGCCTGATTTTTTGGAAACAGTCCCCCAAATATGTTTCGGTAAATACAGACCGGATGCTTATATCCGGGCAGTGGCTACTCCGGGAGGTACAGGATCTGTAAGACATGCAATATATAATTACACGGAGCCGGGAGATTCCATCCTGATAAGCGACTGGTTCTGGAGTCCCTATGTGACCATATCCGAAGAATACGGCAGGAAGGCAACCACTTTTGAGTTGTTCAATGACAAAAATGAATTCAATCTAGCATCCTTCAAGGAAAAATTTGAAGAATTGCTGAACAGGCAAAAGAGACTGGTTACCATATTGAATACACCTGCCAACAATCCCACGGGATACAGCCTTTCCGATGAAGAATGGGATGAAGTTTTAAATATTGCTAAAGAAAATGCAGAGGACCCGGAAAAGAGAATCATAATAGTCGTTGACTGCGCTTACATAGATTATGCCGGCATAGGTGATGAAAGAAGAAAATTTTTTGCCAAATTCTCAGGCCTGCCGAAAAATATATTAATCATTGTAGCATTCAGCATGTCAAAGGGATACACAATGTATGGCATGCGGTCGGGTGCAGCAATCGGCATATCATCAGATGAGGAAATAGCAGAAGAATTTTTCTACTCATGCTTGCATTCAAACAGGGCAAACTGGTCCAACGGTACAAGGGCAGCCATGGAAATAATGACCCGAATAGCAAAGGATCCTGAGAAAACAAAGGCATATGAAGCGGAAGTCAATGAAACAAAGATGATGCTGAGAAGACGAGCCGATGCTTTTGTTAAAGCAGCCCAGGAAGTCGGATTGGAAATTTTGCCTTACAGGGACGGTTTCTTTGTAAGCATACCATGCAAGGATGCCAAGAAGGCCTCTGATGAGTTAATAAAGGAAAATATGTTTGTCGTTGCTCTAAAGAAGGGGCTGAGGTTTGCAGTTTGTGGTGTTTCGGAAGAAAAATGCAGAATAGCTCCTGCCATAATTAAGAGTGTTTTGGACAGAATGGAATAAAGGTAAGAAAAGGGACACAGTTTTGATGTGTCCCCTTTAATTTTTCAGTAATTTTTTTGATTTTGTCTTCCATTTGCCCGATATATAGTAGCCTCCCGTTATAGCCAATCCTATAATCCATCCTGCCGGATAGCTGTAAAACAAGTATTCCTTGCCCATATTTGCAGCTATGTAATAGGCAGATGGAATTCTTCCCAGCCAAATGGACGCCAGGGAGCTGATCATGGGTATAACCGACTCTCCTGCTCCTCTTTCCACTGCATTTAAAATAAATATTGCAGCAAGTAAAATATAAAAAGGCATTACATTATTTAAATATATCATTCCGGAATCAATTACCCCGGGCTCTGAATTAAAGAGTCTCAGCATAAAGGGTCCAAGGGGTATTATTAATAAAGCCAGGATACAGACTATTGTAGACATTGTTGCCCCGGCAAGAGTACCCTTATGTACTCTGTCCAGTCTTCCCGCCCCTATATTCTGTCCCGTGTATGTGGTTACAGCGTTGGAAATGCTTTGAATAGGCATGAATGCAAAGGTGTCTATCTTATTTGCCGCATTGAAGCCTGCCATATAATCTGCTCCGTACCCGTTTACCAATGACTGCATGCCCATGCTTCCTATAGAAAACAAGGACATTTGTATTCCCGCTGGCAGGCCTAACTTAAGTATTTTTTTGAAAATCCCCTTGTTGAAATAAAACTTGCTTATCTGGAATTTCAAAACATCATATTTCTTTTTCATGTAGATAATTCCGAAAATCCAAGAAAACATTTGAGCTATTACTGTCGCAATCGCAACACCGGGCACATCCCAGTGGAATACCACGACGAACAATAAGTCCAGGACTATGTTCATGACTGTTGCAATGATAAGAAACAAGAGGGATGACTTGCTGTCTCCAAAGCCCTGCAATATTCCCGCATTGACGTTAAAACCAATACTGCCGATCATTCCTGCAAATATTATCAGCATATATTGCTTTGCCATGGGAAGTACATCCGGCGGAGTATTCATTAAAAGAAGTATGGACTCGCAAAAAATCATGCCTATAATTGATATGGGAATTGAACTTAAAAGCATTGCAGTGTAAATTGTCTGTGAAGCATTCCTCACATTGTCGTATTCCCCGGCACCTATATATTGAGAAATAAGTATTGTTGCCCCCATACCCAGGCCGATGAACATTGAAGACATTAAAAATATTACGGGAAAACCCGTACCAACAGCCGCCAGTGCAACTTTCCCCACGTAGTTACCAACTACAATGCTGTCAACCATATTGTAAAATTGCTGAAAAATATTGCCTATGAACATGGGAAAGGCAAAAGCAAGTAAGAGTTTAAAAGGACTGCCTTCAGTCATTGCATTTATATTATTTCCGTTATTACCTTTCAAAATTGTTATCCTCCTTTAGCCAAGCTTTAATAGTATACCATAAAGTAATATAAATGCAAAAGGGAATTTTTCCATGAAAAATTCCCTCAAATACTGAAGACTCGCAAAACTTTACATAGCTCCGCTTGATTTATGTTTTTGGTTCATTTTGTTGTATGCCTTGATTTTGTAAGGCAGGCTGAACAAATGTATGAATCCCGTGGCATCATTGTGGTCATAAAGGTCTCCTGTTGAGAATGATGAAACAGATTCATTATACAAGGCATTTTCGGATGTCATTCCCGCAAACTTAATTGTTCCCTTGTAGAGTTTCAGCTTAACTTTGCCGGATACTTTGTCCTGGGTTGAATCTATGAATGCATCAAGAGCCTTCTTAAAATCGCTGTACCACATGCCGTCATATATAAGGTCTGCATATTTTTGTGCCACCATATTCTTGAAGTGGGCTTCTTCTTTTTCCAGCACAAGGCTTTCAAGATACTTATGAGCTTCCATGAGTATGGTTCCGCCGGGTGTTTCGTATATACCCCTTGATTTCATCCCAACCAGCCTGTTTTCCAGTAAATCCAATATACCGATACCATGGGTTCCGCCGATTTTATTCAAGGCCTTCAGCATATTTTCCCCGTTTAATTTCTTGTTGTTCAATTTAACGGGTATTCCTTTTTCAAATTCAATTTCAACATATTCAGCCAAATCCGGAGCCTTCTCAACCGGGTTGGTCATTAAAAGCAATTCATCAAAATCAGGTTCCTTGGAAGGGTCTTCAAGCATCCCGCCTTCATGGCTCACATGCAGAAGATTCTGGTCCCTGGAATATATTTTTTCTTTTGATATTCCTTTTAAATCAACATTTTTTGCCTGGGCATAGTCAATTGCTTCTTCCCTTGATTTTATATTCCAAATACGCCAGGGGGCAATTATTTGAATAGTGGGGTCCAATGCCGCTATGGCTGTTTCTATACGCACCTGGTCATTTCCTTTTCCCGTACACCCGTGAGCAATATATTTTGCTCCTTCCTTATGGGCTACTTCGACAAGTTTTTTGGCAATCAAGGGTCGTGCAAAAGCCGTCCCTAAAAGATATTTGCCTTCATAAGCAGCATTTGCCTTAATTCCCCTGTACACATATTCTTCAACAAATTCATTCACTGCATTTTCGATATAGACCTTGGCGGCTCCAGAAGATAAGGCCTTATTCTTAATAAATTCCATGTCGTCTTCCTGGCCTATATTTACGCAGCAGGCTATAATCTCTAAGTCATTGTAGTTTTCTTTTAGCCATGGGATTATAATGGATGTATCCAATCCTCCCGAATAAGCTAATACAACTTTTTCTTTTCCCATTTTCCATTCCTCCGAATTTAATAGATTTGATAAATGATTGAAATGTATATTTATGAGTGCATGAATATTCTTAAAATTTGCTTTTGAAGCAAAAAAAAACTGCCTGTAAAGAGGCAGTGTTAATACCGCGGTACCACTCTTTTATAAAGCAGCTGCTTCGCTCTTTCATGATAACGGTCTTTAACCGTATTCTCATACTACTACTTCCGAGAATCTTTTCATGGACTCTTTTCGATTAAGCCAGGCTGCCGGACTCGCACTCTAAACCGGCTCGCTGAAGCTTCACTTAATGTACTCTTCCAATCATCAAATTATACATATCCAACCATTTTTAAAAAAGATTATATGTCGGTCATTGTATTTTGTCAACATATTTTTTTATTTTTTTTCGAAAATTATTATTTTTATTCTTAGCTTTATTATTTTGAAAGGATTGATTTCATTTGACAATAAAAGATGTATCTGCGAAAACTATAAAATTGCGTCACTTTTTGTCTAATTATGAATAATATGAAATAACTATATTCATAGGAAAGGAATGAAGAATTTGAACAAAGAGGACAGCAAAAAATATATACCCATGGTACCCTATATGCCCGAAAACCCAAGAGTTGGATACGGGTATGTACCATATCAAATAAATCCCCGTTATTTTAACAATATAAATGAAGCATTCATCCAAGGTACCGTATTTCCGGATTTAGTTACTCCATATTTAGAATATCTTCAAAGAGGGGTGTAATTATGGTTAGTTATAACAGAACAGCTCAAGAAGCACTTCGTCAGCAGCATGAAATGTTGCTGGAAGTACAAAAACTTCAATTTGCGGCTTTAGATACCGCATTATATTTAGATACCCATCCCAATGACCCGGTTGCCTTGTACAGGCATAAAATGTACACCGACAGGTTAAAAACGGTAAAGGAAGCCTATGAAATGCAATTCGGACCAATGACCATATTCGGTCAGGAAGTCGGAGACTACTGGCGTTACGTTAACAGTCCCTGGCCTTGGGAAATGTAAAAAGTTTGGATAGAAAGGAATGATAGCTATATGTTCATGTATGAAAAAAAATTGCAGTATCCTGTGAGAGTGACTAAAAAAGACGTAAGAATGGCTAAGGCTGTTTTAAACCAATACGGGGGGCCTGACGGCGAATTAAGTGCAAGCATGAATTATCTGACACAAAGGTTCAGCATGCCTCTGAATGAGACAAAAGCCATACTGACTGACATCGGGACAGAGGAACTTGGGCACATGGAAATGGTTGCCACCTTATTTAAAAAATTAATCAAGGGAGCGACCAAGGAGGAATTGATTGCAGCAGGTATGGGAGGATATTTTGCTGACCATGAAACATGCCCCTTCTTAGTCGATGCAGAAGGCGAACATTGGGATTCAAAATATACACAGGCGAAAGGAGATCCTATAGCAGATTTATATAACGACATGGCTGCCGAGCAAAAAGCAAGGGCAACCTACGAAAACTTAATCCTATTAACCGACGACCCTCTTGTTAAAGATACCTTAAGATGGCTGAGGGAGCGGGAAATAATTCACTTCCAAAGATTCGGAGAAGGATTAAGGTTAGTTGAGGAATATACCAACAGCAAGAGATATTATTAGTTGATATAAACAAAGGGACAGTTCTTTTTGTTATATTTTTGGTAACAAATAGAACCGTCCCTTAAAATTTACGGAAACGGTGGGATTCGAACCCACGTGCCCCGAAAGGCAACCGCATTTCGAGTGCGGCTCGTTACAACCACTTCGATACGTTTCCAGGCTGTTTTACCAGCTTTAATAGTTTAACCAATATTAGGTTTATTGTCAATGTAAAAATATGAGATTCTTAGGGGCAAAGGCACTGAGGTTTATTCCAATTCTTTGAATGTTTTTGCTGCACGTTTCATTTTTTCTACAATAGGCAGCTTATAGGGGCACTTCTTTTCACATTTACGGCAGCGGACACATTGGTCAGCTTTAACCTCCAAGGCATCATATTTGAGCTTGGCATATTCCGGCATATTATATCTTGTAACGTAACTTTCATATACGAATACGTTTGGTATGTCTATTCCCTCTGGACAGGGCTTGCAATAGCCGCATCGCCTGCAAAATTCCGTTCCCAGGGCTTCAACCTCTTTGTTAAGTATATCCTCTTCTTCCTTTGTCACGGGTTCAAAATCTATTCCCAGGCGAGCATTTTCAATTATTTGTTCGATTGTATCCATCCCGGGTATAGCAACTGTTATTAGTCCTGAATTAATGACATATTTCAAGGATAAACGGGCATTATCAATTGCACCTCCTGCCATAGGCTTCATTGCAATAGTTCCCATGCCTTTGTCAAGAGCCTTCATCAAAAGCTCTGTTCCCTGGGGCTCAACAGGATTAAAAGGAAACTGAACGGTTTCGAATTCATTGTTATCAATAGCCTCAATAAGGATCTCCCTTATGTGACCTGTAATTCCTATATGTTTAATCAAGCCTTGTTCTTTTGCTTCAACTAATGCCTTCAAAGCTCCATTTTCCAAAAAAATGCTATCCAACTGCTGTCTAGAGCTTACATTGTGAACCTGATACAAATCTATGTATTCCACCTGGAGCTCATTCAAGCTTTGCTCTATGGAGCTTTTCATTGAATCATAATCATAGCTCATGGCCTTGGTGGCAATGTAAAAATTCTCCCTGCCTGCTTCCTTAAGGCCCATACCTATTTGTTTTTCGCTGTTTGTATAGGCCCTTGCCGTATCAATAAAGTTAATACCTTGTTTTTTGCATTCAAGGATCAGGTTTACCGCTTCATTTTCACTTACATGCTGTATAGGAATTCCTCCGAAACCTACTACAGACACTTCCATGCCCGTATTTCCCAAAAGTCTCTTTTTCATATTTTACCTCGCAAATTATAATCAATTTATTATATATTAGATATTTACCCGAGTCAATGCAGAATGTACCGGAACAAGCCTTTGAGCCTTGATTATCAGGCAAGAGAAAAATAGTGAAAATATTTTTGAAATGTGATAATATATTATCATCTTTAATGAATGTATAACAGGGTAGAAAAAGGAGAACCGTAAAATGACAACTGAAATACGAAAGATAAGGCCTGCAACACCGGAAGATTATGAAGAGATATTAAAGCTTAACGAAGAATCCGTGCATTTTTTATCCCCCCTTTCCAAGGAAAAGCTGATTCATTTGCACCAAGAATCCGAAATATTGAAGGTTGTGGAAACAGATGGCAAGGTTGAAGCTTTTGTCTTAGCTCTGAGAGAAGGAAAGGATTACGACAGCGTAAATTATGCTTGGTTTTCAAAGAATTATGAGAAATTTTTGTATATCGACAGGGTGGTCGTATCTGTCAAACAACAAGGGTCCGGCCTGGGTAAAATGCTTTATGAGGATGTTTTCAAGCATGCCAAATCAATAGATGTTCCTGTCGTGACAGCAGAGATAGACATTGAACCGCCAAATCCGGTTTCATTGAAATTTCACGAAAAGTTTGGTTTTAAGGAAGTTGGAAAACAAGCAGTTGCCGGAGGTAAGAAGATTGTCTCCCTGCAAGCTGTTCAAATTGCAGAGTAAGGCATACATTAAGCATATCCGAGAATAAATGAAATATCCGGGGATGTGGCTCAGCGGGAGAGCGTTCGGTTCGCATC
>DCDC01000093.1 GCA_002316225.1 Firmicutes bacterium UBA1065
ACTATGTGAGCTCATGAGATTCCTCGGGCTAAAGCTCTCAAGATGACTCTATAGTGTATTCATAGCAATGGCAATTTACGGACTTAAGACCTCCATTACATGTAAAAGCCCCCGTTAACGGAAATAACCTGGCCGGTTATGTAGGATGCCTTATCTGATATTAAAAACTCAACACAATCAGCTATATCTTCCGGTAGTCCGAATCTTTGAAGGGGAATGCTTTCAAGCATTTTAGCCTTTATTTCATCCGGAATCCCATCCGTCATTTCGGTTTTAATGAATCCTGGTGCTACGGCATTGACCAAAATGTTTTTCTTCCCCAATTCTCTTGCAATGGATTTTGTCATGCCAATTATTCCTGCCTTTGAAGCCGAATAATTCACCTGGCCCGGGTTTCCGGCAAGGCCTACCACCGATGATATGTTTACAATTCTTCCTTCCTTTTGCTTCATCATTATTTTTGCAACATGTTTGCAGCAATTGAAGGTACCCTTTAAATTTATGTCAATAACCCGGTCGAATTCTTCTTCCGTCATTAAGGGAAGTATATTGTCCTTTGTAATTCCTGCATTGTTAATTAATACATCAACCCTGCCGAAAGTCCTGAAAGCTTCATCGATGAGTTTTTTTGCATCCTCATAAAGGGATATGTCACATTGTACGATAATATTTTTGCTTTCTTTATTTGTAAAGTTATTTATGAGTTCTTCCATCAAGGCAGTATTGGTCCTGTAATTTAATACCAGGTTATAATTAAGCTCATTTAATCTTTTTGCAATTACAGCCCCTATGCCCCTGGAAGCTCCCGTTATTACAGCTGTTTTCATCATTACCTTCCTTTTGTATCAAGCTCCCGCAAATTGCAGGTATGAACGGAAATCTTGAATGTTTTCTATATTGATTGTTTTTACATTTTTATCTATCTTTCTGATGAAGGCCGACAATGTTTTACCCGGTCCAATTTCAACGAATGTAGCTACTCCGTCTTCTATCATTTTTCTTACGCAGGCCTCCCATCTGACAGGACTGTAAACTTGTTTCTCAAGTCTTTCTGCCATATCATCAGGATTGTGATACTGAGTATCCACATTTGATACCACATTCCGGTCGGGTTTTCTAAATTTTATCTTTTTTAATTCCTCTTTCAGCCTGTCTCCGGCCGGTTTAAGCATAGATGTGTGAAAGGGTGCGCTCACCGGCAGCTTTACGGCTCTTTTTATGCTGAAGCGGGGAGCAAGATCAAGAGCCTTGTCAATAGCGGTAAGCTTACCGCCTGCTACGATTTGTCCGGGACAATTGAAGTTCGCCGGCTCCAATAAACCGTACCTGGCGGTTACATCGCGGCAAAAAGCTATAGCATCCTCATCCCTGCACCCTAAAAGGGCTACCATTCCTCCTTCTCCCAGGGGAACGGCATCCTGCATATAGGTTCCTCTTTTATATACTAACCTGACGGCTGTTTCAAAATCCATGGCACCGGCTGCAGTCAAGGCAGAATACTCACCAAGGCTCAGTCCTCCCATCACAAGAGCCGTGTCAATTTTTTTCAAGGCTTCATAAATTGCCATGCACACGGTCAAAAGGGCCGGCTGGGTTATTTTTGTAATGCTCAGGTCCTCATCGGGTCCTTCAAAGCAAAGCTTGGTAATGTCAAATCCCAGGGCTTCATTTGACCTGTGGAATATTTCCCTGCTTTCTTTAAAATTATCATAAAAATCCTTGCCCATTCCCGCATATTGGGCCCCCTGACCGGGAAAAACGAAAGCTGTTTTATTCATTCTTTCCTCCTGCCACAAGTGATAAATTTTTCATTATTTTTTCTGCTTCTTCAAACATTTCACAGATGATTTCCCTGCAAGGCTGTTCCTTATTGACTAAGCCTGCAATTTGCCCCGACATGACTGACCCGTAATCCACATTGCCTTCAACGGCTGCCATGTAGAGCTTGCCTCTTCCCAATGCTTCCATTTCTTCTATGGATGCATTATTTTTTTCCAATTCTTTAAATTGACTGACAAGTTTATTTTTAAGGACCCTTACCGGATGGCCGGTTTTTCTTCCGGTTACGGCAGTATCCGTATCCCCTGCCTTTTTAATCATTTCCTTGTAATTTTGATGGACCTTGCATTCCTTGGCCAATAAAAATCTTGTCCCCACCTGGACACCTGAAGCCCCCAGACAGAAGGCTGCGGCGATTCCCCTTCCGTCTCCTATACCTCCGGCTGCTATAACCGGTATATTTACCGAATCAACCACCTGGGGGATGAGACACATGGTAGTTAATTCTCCCACATGGCCTCCTGCTTCGGTACCTTCGCAAATTACGGCATCAACGCCTGCTTTTTCAAAATGCCTTGCAAAGGCAACCGAGGGAGCTATAGGTATCACCTTGATACCGGCTTCCTTCCATATTTTTATGTACTTGCCCGGATTGCCGGCTCCCGTTACTATTACTGGAACTCTTTCATCTGCCAGCATCCGGCTTACTTCTTTAGCATAAGGGCTCAAAAGCATTACATTAACCCCAAAGACCTTATCCGTCAGCTCTCTGATTTTATGTATCTGGTCTCTTACCGCTTCCGGCGGGTTATTGCCGGATGCTATTATTCCAAGCCCTCCGGCTTCGGATACGGCTGCAGCCAATCCAAAATCCGATATCTGGGCCATACCCCCTTGAAATATAGGGTATTCTATCTTCAACATCTCACATATTTTAGTAAAAATCATGGGTCTCCTCTTAATTAACAAAAACGCCTTCCGGCGTCTTTTTATTTGTTTTTTTCGTTCAGGTAGTTTACTATATCACCAACTGTTACCAGCTTGCCGTAATCTTCCTCTTCAATTGTCACATCAAGCTCGTCCTCAATCTTGTTTATAAGTTCGAATAAGTCCAGTGAATCTGCACCCAGGTCATCCTTAATACTGCTGTCCAGGGTAACCTTGTCTTCTTCCACATCCAATTCTTCAACCAAGATTGCTTTAACCTTTTCAAATACCATATTTTCCTCCGCTTATAAATTGTTTTGGTTTTTGTAAATTTTTATTTTCTAATATTTTGATATTCAAAGTATAATACAAGATAAATCCCTTGTCAATATCTTTTTTGGACATATGACAAGGGTTATAGTCATTAAAAATTATCTTTGATAGCCTGTATAATGTATTCTGCTGCCCTTCCATCCCCGTAGGGATTAACCGAATTGGCCATTTTCTTGTATTCTTCCTGGTCGTGGAGGAGGATATTCAATTCCTTGCAAATATTTGCCCTGTCCGTCCCCACTAGTCTGGCTGTCCCTGCTTCTATCCCTTCAGGCCTTTCGGTTTCCCTGCGGACAACTAAAACCGGTTTTCCCAGGGACGGAGCTTCTTCCTGAACTCCCCCCGAATCAGTAACGACTAAATAGCATTTGTTCATTAAATTGGTAAAGGGAAGATAATCAAGGGGTTCTATTAAATGAACCCTTTCCATGCTTTTAAATACCTTGTGAGCAATTTCTCTCACCTTTGGATTCAGGTGCATGGGGTATATTACTTCCACGTCCCGGTTTTCTTCCACAATATCCTTCAGGGCAGAAAATATGTTTTCCATGGGCCGGCCTATATTTTCCCTCCTGTGGGCAGTCAAAAGTATAACTTTTTTGTTTTTAAAATCTATTTTGTTGATTGCTTCATCTTCAAATATATAATTTTCATCTATTACCCATTTAAGGGCATCGATGGAGGTATTGCCGGTGATAAATATTTTACTTTCGTCATAACCTTCTCTTAAGAGGTTATTTTTTGATGTCTGTGTGGGTGCAAAATGAAAATCCGCAAGTACCCCGGTCAAAATCCTGTTGACTTCTTCCGGATAGGGGGAATAAAGGTTGCCGCTCCTTAAGCCTGCTTCCACGTGGCCTATTTTCACCTGGTGATAAAAGGCAGCAAGGGCTCCCGAAAACACCGTGGTCGTATCTCCCTGGACCAGTACCAAATCAGGCTTGAAATCTTCTATAACTTCCTCTAATCCCATTAAGGCCCTGCAGGTAATTTGGGTTAGAGTCTGACCATCCTCAAAAATGTTCAAATCGTAATCAGGTTGAATATCAAAAATTCTAAGCACCTGATCAAGCATATACCTGTGTTGAGCGGTTACGCAAATTTTGGATACAAAAGCATCAGGGTTTTTTTTAAGTGCCTTTACTATGGGGGCCATTTTCACAGCCTCGGGGCGGGTGCCGAATATTACCAAAACCTTTATTTTTTTCATTTCCCCTCCTACTGTTCTTTTCTGACGAAGAGGCCTGCTTTTTTAGCCAATACGAATGCAACTACAACAACTGCGGTTGCAACCGTCAATCCGGTAAAGGGATCTGCATCCGCTATAATCACCGAAACTATTCCCAGGAGCATGCTTATGAAATACAGTACCAAAACCGTCTGCCTCTGGTTAAGGCCGACACCCATCAGCTTATGGTGCAAATGGTCCCTGTCTGCTTCCATTACAGGTTTATTGTTTATGAATCTCCTTATAATTGCAAAGGTAGTATCAAATATGGGGAGACCTAAGGCAAAAACGGGAACTGCCAATGTTACGACGGCAACACTTTTTACCATACCGGAAACAGATGTAACGGCAAGCATATATCCCAATAAGAGGGACCCTGTGTCCCCCATGAAAATTTTAGCCGGATTAAAGTTGAAAGGCAGAAACCCAAGGGAAGCACCTGCAATAATGGCACACTGCATAACTATAAAGTTATATTCCAACCTGGCAGCGGTAAATAAAAGGGTGGTGGCTGCAATGCCGGCAACCCCTGATGCCAGTCCGTCAACACCGTCGATTAAATTTATTGTGTTGGTAATACCCACCAGCCAAAAGAGGGTAATGACAAAGGATAACCAGTCAAACAAGCGGCTGATGCCTGCTTCCGAAAGAGGGTTTGTAATAAAATGTATCCTTACCCCGCCTTTCATAGCTATCAGGGCAGCAATAATCTGGATAAAAAGCTTAATTTTAGCCGGCATACCAAACATGTCGTCAATTACCCCGGCAAGCACTATAACCGTAGCCCCTGCCATTATATGGTAGTTGGCGCTGGTATGGGGCATATAAACAAACATGCAGGCCATTATGGATACATATATGGCAAGTCCCCCAAAATAGGGCATGGGCTTATTGTGAATTTTCCTGGATTCCTTGGGAATATCCAGGGCTCCGACCTTAATTGCCAGCCTTCTTGCCCATGGAGTCAAAATAAATGATATTATGACGGCAGATATAAAAGCTATTAAATTTTGGGTCATCATTTTTCCTCATCTTTTGAATTTTCTATATCCATTATTTTATTTATCCTGATTTCATGTCTCCCGCCTTCAAATTCAGCCGAAAGCCATGCATCTACAATATCCAGGGCAAGACCTCTTCCAACTACTCTCCCGCCCAAGGCAAGCATGTTGGCATTGTTATGCATCCTAGACATCCTTGCCATATACTCATTTGTGCACAAGGCACACCTTATGCCTTTAACCTTGTTGGCAGCAATTGAAATGCCTATTCCGGTTCCGCAAACAACAATGCCCCTGTCTGCTTCCTGACCGGCTACCATCAAGGCAGCTCTTTTCCCGTAATCCGGGTAATCAACGGACTGGGTGTCTTTAACCCCTATATCGATAACATCATAACCTTTTTTAATTAAATGTGCCTTAATCTCTTCCTTTAATTCAAATCCGCCGTGGTCGCTTGCCAGTACTATTTTCATATTTCCTCCAGCTTATCTAAATTTTTGATTATCTTCATAAGTTCTTTTTCAATATGGTCGCGGGTTTTTTTATAATAACCGTAATCCCTGCCGTAAGGATCGTCAATATCGGGATTTAATAGTTTTTCACCGCTTATCTTGGCGGCAAATTCCTTCAGGGTGAAAAGCCTGGGTTTTTCCTTTTTGCTAAATTTCAAATAATCCTCAATTATCTTTTTATGGCTTGAAGTCATTGCCAGTATTATGTCTGCCTTGTCAAACTCGTCATGGATCTGCCTTGCCCTGTGTGAACTTATATCGATTCCTTTTTCTTTCAAGGCCCTTATAGCCTTTTCATTGGCATGCTCGCCCGGAAAAACACTTAGTCCTGCTGATGAAACCTTGATGTTTTCTATATTGTTTTTCCTAAGCATATCCTTGAAGAGACCTTCTGCCATGGGACTCCTGCACGTGTTTCCCGTACAAACAAACAAAATATTCATATCATACCTCGATTGTTTCGCTGGCTGACTTGCCAAGCCTGTTCATTATGGCCTTGCCCAGGCCTTGTTCGTCAACGGCCTCCGCAAGTATCACGTCTACCCCCATGTGGTCGAAATCTCTCAAACCCTTGAATAAATTTGACGAAATTGTGAGCAGTTTTGTTCTGTCTCCGATGCAAATATTTATTTTTCCCTTATAGAATTCTTCCGTCTGGGCAGTTGACAATATTCCCGCCTTAATCCCCATAGATGTGTATTTATCATAATCTTCATTGATTCTTTCAGCAATTTTTTCTGTTTTGCCCTTATATAAAATAACCTTGGCCTTTGGAGAATAGTGCCTGTATTTCTGTCCCGGCGATTTAGGGATGACAGCCTCTTCACTCTTTATGATGGCAGGGTCGTACTCACATTCACCAAGAAGGCTTCTTATATCCTCTGCCGTTACTCCCCCGGGCCTCAGTATCATGGGAATAGGACTTGTCATGTCCACGACGGTTGACTCAAGACCTATATAGGTACTTCCCCCGTCAATAATCATATCCACTTTTCCCATCAGGTCCTCTACCACATGGGATGCCTCCGTAGGGCTGGGCCTGCCCGAAATATTGGCACTGGGTGCCGCTATGGGTGTTTTGCTTTCCCTTATCAGGGCTAAAGCAATTTTATTTTCGGGCAGACGGATGGCTGCCGTATTCAAGCCTGCCGTAATCTTATCCGACAATATTTTCTTTTTATATAAAATCATGGTAAGGGGACCTGGCCAGAATTTTTCTGCCAAAAGCTCCGCCTTTTCCGGTACCTCTGATGCTAAGTCATATAATTGACTAAAGTCTGCAATATGAACGATTAAAGGATTATCCTGGGGCCTTCCCTTGGCTTTGAATATTTTATCGACTGCCTGGTCATTCAGTGCATCAGCTCCTATTCCGTAAACGGTCTCCGTGGGAAAAACCACAAGACCTCCCTCTTGTATAATTTCCGCAGCTTCCTTGATAATATTATTATCAATATTTTCCGGATCAACCTTAACAAGCCTTGTATTTATAGTCTTCTCCATCATATACCTTCTTCTTGCCATAGACTATTGATATTATATACCACAATAAGTCCATGTACAAGAATACACTTAAATAAATTTGATTTCTTAAATTTATTTGCCTGCATATACATATAAGGTAGGGAGACAAATTTGTCATTGAGATAGATACCTTCATAGGAGGTTTATTGTGGCCATTAGAGATTATTTAATAATGGGATTCATATTTGGGGGGATCGGTACCTCCATCGGAGGCTTGATTTCCATATTGATATACAGGCCAAGCGATAAATTGGTTTCAGGAATATTGAGCTTTGCGGCAGGAATCATGTTGGCGGTCACATCCTTTGACCTTATGCCAAAGGCTTATGAAATAGGAGGTTTCTTCATAGTCACCTTAGGTCTTGCAATCGGCCTTATAATTGTGTTTTTTGCAAAGGAGATGATACCTCCTGATAAATTAAAACAATATAAGGGAAAGAAACTAAATTATATCAAAATGAGCCTAATCATTATAATCAGCATAAGCCTCCATAACTTTCCCGAAGGGGTGGCTGTGGGCTCCGGCTATGCCTACTCGGACAATTTAGGCTTAAAAATAGGAATCCTCATTGCAGCCCATGATATACCCGAAGGTATAAGCGTTGGTGTTCCCTTGATTATGGCAGGAATATCCCCGGTAATGGTTCTTGTTCTAACCCTCCTTACAGGGATTCCCACTGCCGCGGGAGCTGTCTTTGGTGCCCTGGTGGGAGGCATGTCGGATTATTTTATAGCTTTCTGCCTTTCAGCTGCAGCCAGCAGCATGCTTTATGTATCAGCCAATGAATTGATTCCTGAAGCTCATATCCTCTACAAAGGAAAAAGCAGCTCTCTTATGCTGCTTTTAGGTTTCATGACCGGGTCTTATTTATCCTTTGGGATTTAACGTATTGGGACACCTTTCCCTGTTTTGGGTAGTTTCAGTAAGCGCTTTTTTTTATAAGTCAAGGTATATTTTTTCATATACCCCTTCCAGCAGGGATTCAATTTTTCCCTTATCCTCCATATTGAATCTTATGCTGATTCCGCAATCGGTGCTTATGCTTCTGGGCACAGGTATCATTTTAAAAGCAAGGCCGTTTTTTTTAAGTATTGATTCGGCTTTCATGGCAAAAGAAACCGATTTAAAAGTTATATAACCATAGTTCATAAATAAACCTGCTACTCCATTTCATCCAGGGTCAGGCAGTAGCCTTCCAAAAACTCATCCATAAATATTTCCACTTCAGGCAGCTTCATATTTTTTATTGTTGAATACAAGGTTTGTTTTGCCTTTTGGAATTCCTTGTTGCCTGATTTTTCCTCCTCCAGGCACTTAATATAGGCGCTTATTTTATCTGCCGCCTTTACGGTTTGCCATATTTGCCTGTCTTTATCCTTTGGAAGCAGGATATCTTCAAATTCTTCCTTAAAGTCCCCGGGCAGCATATTCAGGAGCCTTTGATTCACTGACAGCTCCACTTCCTTATAAGCTGATTTAATTACAGAATTGTAATATTTCACCGGCGTAGGCATATCTCCCGTAAATATTTCGGAAGCGTCATGATAAATTGCATATAGGGCGGTTTTTTCCGGATTCACATCCATGTCCAGCCGCTTTTTCTGAATAATAGCCAAGGCGTGGGCTATTACCGCAACATCCAAACTGTGTTCTGATACATTCTCCTTGCTTATGTTTCTCATTAAACCCCAGCGGTCAATATATTTCATTCTTGATATAAATGCAAAAAAGTTGGATTTTTTCATTTGTTCCCCCTATCGGTAGACACCATTAATCATTTTTCTACAATCATAACAGATTTTATATACATTATCAATAAAAGAAAAATGAGCGCCAGGCGCTCAAATTTCTCTTTTCTTATTTTATCAGGAGCTCATTTACCTTGTCCTTTGTGCTTATGCTGTGAATTTGCATTTTGTTTTCTGAGAAGGTATACAAATAATCCCCTATATAGATTATCCTCTTGATATTATCCCCATAAGACTCAAGTTCT